>NZ_JBYTEO010000056.1:0-44526 GCF_058791355.1 Pseudomonas sp. EB271-G4-1 | reverse complement strand
TTTCCCCATGTGAGAGTAGGTCATCGTCAAGATTAAATTCCAAAACCCCTATCTGCGCATGCAGGTAGGGGTTTTGTTTTTGTCCGCTGGAAAAATCTGTCTGTTCGGGTTTCTATGCAACGGCTCGGGGCGTGGCTATCATGCGGGCCTCATTGTGAGGCGAGACTTGCATGCTGACGTTGTTAAAGCTTCTTAAGGATGGCCGATTCCATTCGGGTCAGGCATTGGGCGCTGCCTTGGGCATCAGTCGCAGTGCTGTGTGGAAGCAGCTTCAGCATCTTGAGGCTGAGCTGGGGTTGTCCATTCACAAGGTTCGGGGGCGCGGCTATCAATTGGCTGCACCGTTGACGTTGCTTGATCCTGCGGAGATAGGGCGACTGTCGCCCACGTCTAATTGGCCGGTCCTGGTCTTCGACTCTATTGACTCCACCAATGCCGAAGCCCTGCGCGCCATCGAGCGGCACCAGGCTGCGCCTTTTCTGGTGCTTGCCGAGCGGCAAACTGCCGGGCGCGGGCGGCGAGGGCGCAAGTGGGTCAGTCCATTCGCTGAGAATGTCTATTACAGCCTGGTGTTGCGGGTTGAGGGCGGTATGCGCCAGCTGGAGGGCTTGAGCCTTGTAGTGGGGCTCGCCGTCATGCAGGCCTTGCGTGAGCTTGGGGTTCCCGGGGTTGGGTTGAAATGGCCCAATGATGTCCTGGTAGGGCAGAAGAAAATTGCCGGAATACTGCTTGAGCTGGTCGGGGATCCTGCCGACGTCTGTCACGTGGTGCTGGGTGTCGGAATTAATGTAAACATGCAAATGACCGATGAAGTCGATCAACAATGGACGTCCATGCGCCTGGAGTCGGGCAAGGCGTTTGATCGCAATCGCCTGGTCGCGGCGCTGGGTGAAATGCTCCACAGATACCTGGCTCGCCACCAGGCCGATGGATTTTCGGCGATCCAGGCTGAGTGGGAGCAGCATCACCTATGGCAGGGGCGTGCGGTGTCGTTGATCGCGGGTGCAAACCAAATAGATGGCGAAGTGCTGGGTATCGATAGTCAGGGTGCGCTGCGCTTGAAGGTGGGTGGTGTGGAGAAAGTCTTCAGTGGCGGTGAGCTGAGCCTGAGGTTGCGTCATGATTCTTGAGCTCGACTGCGGAAATAGTTTCATCAAGTGGCGTGTGCTCAAGGCGGACGCCCGTCAGGTGGTAGGGGAGGGAGTAGTCGATTCCGACCTGGCATTGCTCGAGGGCGTGAAGGGGATTGAAGGCCTTGCGTTGAGGTTCTGTCGGCTGGTGAGTGTCAGGACTGCCGAAGAAACCGGCGAATTGATCGCCCGGCTGAAGGCTGCCTTCGAAATTTCGGTGGTCTGTGCCGCTCCAGCCGAGGAAATGGCCGGTGTTCGTAATGGCTATGAAGAATTTGAGCGGCTCGGTCTTGATCGTTGGTTGGCGCTGCTCGGAGGGTTTCATCTGGCTTCTGGCGCGTGCCTGGTGCTTGATTTCGGTACTGCGGTGACCGCGGACTTCGTTGCCGGGGATGGTGATCATCTCGGTGGGTTTATATGCCCTGGGATGCCGTTGATGCGAAACCAGCTGCGCACCCATACCCGCAAGATTCGTTACGGAGATCTTGCGGCTGAGCGCGCTTTGGAGCGTCTTGTTCCGGGACGCACGACGGTCGAAGCGGTTGAGCGCGGGTGCCTGTTGATGCTTCGCGGATTTGTGCTGACGCAACTGGAGATGGCGCGGGGTTATTGGGGGGAGAACTTTACGGTGTTCCTCACCGGTGGTGATGCGTCGTTGGTGTCCGAGATAGTGCCTGAGGCCCGGGTGGTTCCCGATCTGGTGTTCGTCGGCTTGGCGATGGCATGCCCTTTGTCTTGAGGTCTTTATGCGTTGGTTGTTTCTGCTGCTGCTCGTTCTCAATGTGTTTTATTACATCTGGCATCAACAGGAGGCGCCTCTGCGTGCCAAGGACGTAACGCCTTTGAGTCTGTATCGCGGTTCCCAGCAGGACATTCGTCTCTTGAGCGAGGCGACGGATACGGCCAGGGATAAAGGGAAGGTGGCACAGGCAGAGGCTGAATGCCTTTATCTGGGTGGATTTGTAAGTCAGGACGTCGAGAAGGCGCTTGAGCGCAGGTTGACGGGCATGGGCGTGAAATATCAATCGCTACCTGCGAGTCCGACTGAACCCCCTGTGTACTGGGTTCGAGTGGCCCCTGAAAGCAAGCGTTGGCTGGATGACTTGCAGCTGATAAACCTTTCTAGAGAATTCAATGAGTTAAAACATAAAATAATGCCTTGTGGGGGGGTTGCACCCACCGAATAGTTTGCATAGAATGGCGCCCGCTCCACAGCGAAGACCTAAAGCGGTCAACGAAGTGAAGCGAGGTCAACGCAGATAAGCTCAGGATTTTAATGAGAAAAATGCTTGACAGAAGGCTGGCATGATGTAGAATGCCGGCTCGCTTAGGAGGGGTTCCCGAGCGGCCAAAGGGATCAGACTGTAAATCTGACGTCTACGACTTCGAAGGTTCGAATCCTTCCCCCTCCACCATTTTTAGCGAGAGCTGCAAGCCTCGCGGGTATAGTTTAGTGGTAGAACCTCAGCCTTCCAAGCTGATGATGCGGGTTCGATTCCCGCTACCCGCTCCAAGTTTGCAGGTTTTGCACGGTGTTACGCTCTTGTAGCTCAGTTGGTAGAGCACACCCTTGGTAAGGGTGAGGTCAGCGGTTCAAATCCGCTCAAGAGCTCCATACAAAAGGCAGATATGCAAATATCTGCCTTTGTTTTAGGCGGCTAAGGCTGCGCCCCGTTGTGGCTCTGAGAGTTCTTGCTCTTGTGGGTGAGGGTGTTTCGATCGGGTCGCCTAGCAAGTGGTTGTAAAGTCTTTTTCAGGTCTGCATAATGGTCGGCCTGATTTTGTTTTAGGTCAGTAGCTCAATTGGCAGAGCGACGGTCTCCAAAACCGTAGGTTGGGGGTTCGATTCCCTCCTGACCTGCCAGATTCACTCGGTGTGTCTGGCTTTCTTTTCACAGGATCTTCATAGATGACTCCTAAAGCTGAAGCTCAAGGCTCTCGTTTCGACCTCCTCAAGTGGCTTGTAGTAGTCGCTTTGGTGGTTGTTGGCGTTGTTGGCAATCAGTATTACTCTGCTTCGCCGATCCTGTACCGCGTACTCGCTTTGCTTGTCATTGCTGCCGTAGCTGCCTTTGTAGGCCTGCAGACAGTCAAGGGCAAGTCTTTCTTTGTACTGGTTAAGGAAGCGCGCACCGAAATTCGTAAAGTCGTATGGCCGACTCGCCAAGAAACCACGCAGACCACGTTGATCGTTGTGGCTGTTGTCCTGGTTATGGCGTTGCTGTTGTGGGGGCTCGATTCCCTGCTCGGCTGGCTTGTTTCCTTGATTGTCGGCTAAGGGTGTCCCGTGGCTAAGCGTTGGTACGTTGTGCATGCTTACTCCGGTTACGAGAAGCATGTAATGCGCTCGCTGATCGAGCGCGTAAAGCTGGCTGGCATGGAAGATGGCTTCGGCGAAATTCTGGTTCCCACTGAAGAAGTGGTTGAAATGCGTAATGGCCAGAAGCGCAAGAGCGAGCGTAAGTTCTTCCCTGGTTATGTGCTGGTCCAGATGGATATGAACGAGGGTACTTGGCACTTGGTCAAGGACACTCCTCGTGTAATGGGCTTTATCGGCGGTACCGCTGATAAGCCGGCACCGATTACTGATAAAGAGGCAGAAGCGATTCTGCGTCGTGTTGCTGATGGTAGCGATAAGCCGAAGCCGAAGACGTTGTTCGAGCCAGGTGAGTCGGTGCGCGTCAACGACGGTCCGTTTGCCGATTTCACCGGCACGGTCGAAGAGGTCAACTACGAAAAGAGCCGGATCCAGGTCGCGGTGCTCATTTTCGGACGCTCTACTCCGGTAGAGTTGGAGTTCAGTCAGGTCGAAAAGGTCTAACTGAACAAGCATCCCAACCCCGCAGCCTTAGGCTGTGGGGTTTTGTCGTCACTGGGATAAACGCGCAAGTAACCGGGGAGCCTTTCGAGGCGTTTGAACCCGTAATTGGAGTGCCTCATGGCCAAGAAGATTACCGCTTACATCAAGCTGCAAGTGAAGGCCGCTCAGGCTAACCCAAGCCCACCTGTTGGTCCTGCTCTGGGTCAGCACGGCGTGAACATCATGGAATTCTGCAAGGCTTTCAACGCCCGTACTCAGGGTCTTGAGCCAGGTCTGCCGACTCCAGTGATCATCACTGTCTACAGCGACCGTAGCTTCACGTTCGAAACCAAATCCACCCCTGCTTCGGTTCTGCTGAAGAAGGCGGCAGGTCTGACCAGCGGTTCCGCTCGTCCGAACACCGTTAAGGTTGGCACTGTAACCCGTGCTCAGCTGGAAGAAATCGCGAAAACCAAAAACGCGGATCTGACTGCAGCTGATATGGAAGCAGCCGTGCGTACTATCGCCGGTTCTGCTCGTAGCATGGGCCTTAACGTGGAGGGTGTGTAATGGCTAAGCTGACCAAGCGTCAAAAGGCTATCGCCGGCAAAATCGAAGCAGGCAAGGCCTACAACTTTGTAGACGCCGCTGCTCTGCTGGCTGAGCTGTCGACTGTCAAGTTCAGCGAGTCGTTCGACGTAGCTGTAAACCTGGGTGTTGACCCGCGTAAATCCGACCAGGTCGTTCGTAGCGCTACTGTGCTGCCACACGGCACTGGCAAGACCGTTCGCGTTGCTGTGTTCACCCAGGGTCCAGCTGCTGAAGCCGCTCTGGCTGCCGGCGCTGACCGTGTAGGCATGGACGACCTGGCTGCCGAAATGAAAGGCGGCGACCTGAACTATGACGTAGTGATCGCATCCCCGGATGCCATGCGCGTTGTAGGTCAACTGGGTCAGATCCTCGGTCCACGTGGCCTGATGCCTAACCCTAAAGTCGGCACCGTAACGCCAGACGTAGCTACCGCGGTTAAAAACGCCAAGGCTGGTCAGGTTCGTTATCGCACCGACAAAAACGGCATCATCCACACTTCCGTTGGCAAGATCGGCTTCGACGCCGTCAAGCTGAAGGAAAACGTTGAAGCCCTGATCGCTGACCTGAAGCGTATCAAGCCAGCTTCCTCGAAAGGTATCTACGTCAAGCGCGTTACCCTGAGCACCACTATGGGCCCAGGTCTGGTCATCGACCAAAGCTCGCTCGACGCGTAAGACACAAATTGGCGCAAGCGATTGCGCCAATTGAAAAATTGGGGTCCCTGCCTGGCGGGGGCTATCCAAGACCGTAGGCGACGCAAGTCTTAAACCACAAGCCTACGCAGATGGTGCTCCCGGTTCCTTACCGAATCAGACACCAAAACGACATTCGGTTTCGATCGAATGAAACGGTAACAAGCAGGAGTTAAACCCGTGGCAATTAAACTCGAAGACAAGAAGGCCATCGTCGCTGAAGTCAACGAGGCTGCCAAAGTCGCTCTGTCCGCTGTCGTGGCTGATGCCCGTGGCGTAACAGTAGGCGCAATGACCGGACTCCGTAAAGAGGCTCGCGAAGCTGGCGTTTACGTACGTGTTGTACGTAACACCCTGCTCAAGCGCGCCGTTGCTGACACTGAATTCAGTGTTCTCAACGACGTGTTCAGCGGCCCTACCCTTATCGCGTTCTCCAAGGAACATCCAGGCGCTGCTGCCCGGATTTTCAAAGAGTTCGCCAAGGGTCAGAACAAGTTCGAGATCAAGGCAGCTGCGTTCGAGGGCAAGTTCCTCGCAGCTAACCAAATCGACGTACTGGCAACTCTGCCGACCCGTGACGAAGCAATTTCTCAGCTGATGAGCGTGATTCAAGGCGCTACCAGCAAATTGGCTCGTACCCTGGCGGCAATTCGCGACCAGAAAGAAGCTGCTGCAGCCTAAGGCTCGTCAACTTCTCGCGTTTTTTGTTTTTTTCGATGGTCGCGTAGGCCGTCCCCAATATCAGGAATTAGATTCATGTCTATCTCTCAGAACGATATCCTTGAAGCAGTTGGCAACATGTCCGTAATGGAAGTTGTTGAGCTGATCAAAGCTTTCGAAGAAAAATTCGGCGTTACTGCTGCTGCTGCATCGGCTGGCCCAGCTGTTGCTGCTGCCGTTGCTGAAGAGCAAACCGAATTCAACGTCATGCTGACCGAAGCTGGCGAGAAGAAAGTTAACGTGATCAAGGCAGTACGTGAACTGACCGGTCTGGGCTTGAAAGAAGCCAAGGCTGTAGTTGACGGCGCTCCTGCCATGGTTCTGGAAGCTGTTGCCAAAGACGCAGCTGACAAAGCCAAAGCAACTCTGGAAGAAGCAGGCGCTAAAGTCGAGCTGAAGTAAGCTCCGACCTTGCGTCTCCAGCCCGAGCGTTAAGCGACAGGCTGATGGCTGGTGGCTCTTGCCACCGGCCTTTTTCCGTTATTGGCAGCCGACTGGGTCGGTGCCGATAACGAGCTGTAACCACCCGATGCGGTGGCGCAAACCATGGGGTTTGCACGATTTTCTGGTCGCTCCCGTCGGGAGGGGCCAAACAAGCAGGTGACCAAGCTGGGGAACGCTGATGGCTTACTCATATACTGAGAAAAAACGTATCCGCAAGGACTTTAGCAAGTTGCCGGACGTCATGGATGTGCCTTACCTCCTGGCCATCCAGCTGGATTCGTATCGTGAATTCTTGCAAGCGGGAGCGACTAAAGATCAGTTCCGCGACGTGGGCCTGCATGCGGCCTTCAAATCCGTTTTCCCGATCATCAGCTACTCCGGCAATGCTGCGCTGGAGTACGTCGGTTATCGCTTGGGCGAACCGGCATTTGATGTCAAAGAATGCGTATTGCGCGGTGTAACTTACGCCGTACCTTTGCGGGTAAAAGTGCGCCTGATCATTTTCGACAAAGAATCGTCGAACAAAGCGATCAAGGACATCAAAGAGCAAGAAGTCTACATGGGTGAAATCCCCCTGATGACTGAGAACGGTACCTTCGTAATCAACGGTACCGAGCGTGTAATCGTTTCCCAGCTGCACCGTTCCCCTGGCGTGTTCTTCGACCACGACCGTGGCAAGACGCACAGCTCCGGTAAACTGCTGTACTCCGCGCGCATCATTCCTTACCGCGGTTCGTGGCTGGACTTCGAGTTCGACCCGAAAGACTGCGTATTCGTGCGTATCGACCGTCGTCGCAAGCTGCCTGCATCGGTACTGCTGCGCGCGCTCGGCTATACCACTGAAGAAGTGCTGGACGCGTTCTACACCACCAACGTATTCCACGTTAAGGGCGAGACCCTGAGCCTGGAGCTGGTGCCTCAGCGCCTGCGCGGTGAAATCGCTGTCCTCGATATCCAGGACGACAAAGGCAAGGTTATTGTCGAGCAGGGTCGTCGTATCACCGCTCGCCACATCAACCAGCTGGAAAAAGCCGGGATCAAAGAGCTGGATGTGCCGCTGGACTACGTCCTGGGTCGCACAACCGCCAAGGTCATCGTGCACCCGGCAACCGGCGAAATCCTGGCAGAGTGCAACACCGAGCTGAACACCGAGATCCTGGCGAAAATCGCCAAGGCCGGCGTTGTTCGCATCGAAACTCTGTACACCAACGATATCGACTGCGGTCCGTTCGTCTCCGACACACTGAAGATCGACTCCACCAGCAACCAACTGGAAGCGCTGGTCGAGATCTATCGCATGATGCGTCCTGGCGAGCCGCCAACCAAAGACGCTGCCGAGACCCTGTTCAACAACCTGTTCTTCAGCCCTGAGCGCTACGACCTGTCTGCGGTCGGCCGGATGAAGTTCAACCGTCGTATCGGTCGTACCGAGATCGAAGGTTCGGGCGTGCTGTGCAAGGAAGACATCGTCGCGGTACTGAAGACCCTGGTCGACATCCGTAACGGTAAAGGCATCGTCGATGACATCGACCACCTGGGTAACCGTCGTGTTCGCTGCGTTGGCGAAATGGCCGAGAACCAGTTCCGCGTTGGCCTGGTACGTGTTGAGCGTGCGGTCAAAGAGCGTCTGTCGATGGCTGAAAGCGAAGGCCTGATGCCGCAAGACCTGATCAACGCCAAGCCAGTGGCTGCGGCGGTGAAAGAGTTCTTCGGTTCCAGCCAGTTGTCCCAGTTCATGGACCAGAACAACCCGCTGTCCGAGATCACCCACAAGCGTCGTGTCTCTGCACTCGGCCCTGGTGGTCTGACTCGTGAGCGTGCCGGCTTTGAAGTTCGTGACGTACACCCGACGCACTACGGTCGTGTTTGCCCGATCGAAACGCCGGAAGGTCCGAACATCGGTCTGATCAACTCCCTGGCTGCCTATGCGCGCACCAACCAGTACGGCTTCCTCGAGAGCCCGTACCGCGTGGTGAAAGACGCCCTGGTCACCGACGAGATCGTGTTCCTGTCCGCCATCGAAGAAGCTGATCACGTGATCGCCCAGGCTTCGGCCACGATGAACGACAAGAAAGTCCTGATCGACGAGCTGGTAGCTGTTCGTCACTTGAACGAATTCACCGTCAAGGCGCCGGAAGACGTCACCTTGATGGACGTATCGCCGAAGCAGGTAGTTTCGGTTGCAGCGTCGCTGATTCCGTTCCTCGAGCACGACGACGCCAACCGTGCGTTGATGGGTTCGAACATGCAGCGTCAAGCTGTACCAACCCTGCGTGCTGACAAGCCGCTGGTAGGTACCGGCATGGAGCGTAACGTAGCCCGTGACTCCGGCGTTTGCGTCGTGGCTCGTCGTGGCGGCGTGATCGACTCCGTCGACGCCAGCCGTATCGTGGTTCGCGTTGCCGATGACGAAGTAGAAACCGGTGAAGCCGGTGTCGACATCTACAACCTGACCAAGTACACCCGCTCCAACCAGAACACCTGCATCAACCAGCGTCCGCTGGTGCGTAAAGGTGATCGGGTTCAGCGTAGCGACATCATGGCCGACGGTCCGTCCACCGACATGGGTGAACTGGCACTGGGTCAGAACATGCGCATCGCCTTCATGGCATGGAACGGCTTCAACTTCGAAGACTCCATCTGCCTGTCGGAACGCGTTGTTCAAGAAGACCGTTTCACCACGATCCACATCCAGGAACTGACCTGTGTGGCCCGTGACACCAAGCTTGGCCCAGAGGAAATCACTGCGGACATCCCGAACGTGGGTGAAGCTGCACTGAACAAGCTGGACGAAGCCGGTATCGTTTACGTAGGTGCTGAAGTTGGCGCAGGCGACATCCTGGTGGGTAAGGTCACTCCGAAAGGCGAGACCCAACTGACTCCGGAAGAAAAACTGCTGCGTGCGATCTTCGGTGAAAAAGCCAGCGACGTTAAAGACACCTCCCTGCGCGTACCTACCGGTACCAAAGGTACTGTCATTGACGTACAAGTCTTCACCCGCGACGGCGTTGAGCGTGATGCGCGTGCCCTGTCGATCGAGAAGTCCCAGCTGGACGAGATCCGCAAGGACCTCAACGAAGAGTTCCGTATCGTCGAAGGTGCTACTTTCGAACGTCTGCGCTCCGCTCTGGTCGGCCACAAAGCCGAAGGCGGCGCCGGTCTGAAGAAGGGCCAGGACATCACCGACGAAGTGCTCGACGGTCTTGAGCACGGCCAGTGGTTCAAACTGCGCATGGCTGAAGATGCCCTGAACGAGCAGCTCGAGAAGGCCCAGGCCTACATCGTTGATCGTCGCCGTCTGCTGGACGACAAGTTCGAAGACAAGAAGCGCAAACTGCAGCAGGGCGATGACCTGGCTCCAGGCGTGCTGAAAATCGTCAAGGTTTACCTGGCAATCCGTCGTCGCATCCAGCCGGGCGACAAGATGGCCGGTCGTCACGGTAACAAGGGTGTGGTCTCCGTGATCATGCCGGTTGAAGACATGCCGCACGATGCCAATGGCACCCCGGTCGACGTCGTCCTCAACCCGTTGGGCGTACCTTCGCGTATGAACGTTGGTCAGATCCTTGAAACCCACCTGGGCCTCGCGGCCAAAGGTCTGGGCGAGAAGATCAACCGCATGGTTGAAGAGCAGCGCAAAGTTGCCGAGCTGCGTAAGTTCCTGCACGAGATCTACAACGAGATCGGCGGTCGTCAGGAAAGCCTCGATGACTTCTCGGACCAGGAAATCCTGGACCTGGCTCAAAACCTGCGTGGCGGCGTTCCAATGGCCACTCCAGTGTTCGACGGCGCCAAGGAAAGCGAAATCAAGGCCATGCTGAAACTGGCAGACCTGCCGGAAAGCGGCCAGATGCAGCTGACCGACGGCCGTACCGGCAACAAGTTCGAGCGCCCGGTTACCGTTGGCTACATGTACATGCTGAAGCTGAACCACTTGGTAGACGACAAGATGCACGCGCGTTCTACCGGTTCGTACAGCCTGGTTACCCAGCAGCCGCTGGGTGGTAAGGCGCAGTTCGGTGGTCAGCGTTTCGGGGAGATGGAGGTCTGGGCACTGGAAGCATACGGTGCCGCTTACACTCTGCAAGAAATGCTCACAGTGAAGTCGGACGATGTGAACGGCCGTACCAAGATGTACAAGAACATCGTGGATGGCGATCACCGTATGGAGCCGGGCATGCCCGAGTCCTTCAACGTGTTGATCAAGGAAATTCGTTCCCTCGGCATCGATATCGATCTGGAAACCGAATAACACGTGACGCGAATCGAGAGCGGGGCAACACTGCCCGCTCTCTGCTCCGCCAGGAGGAAAGGCCTTGAAAGACCTACTGAATTTGCTGAAAAACCAGGGTCAAGTCGAAGAGTTCGACGCCATCCGTATCGGATTGGCGTCGCCTGAGATGATCCGTTCGTGGTCGTTCGGCGAAGTTAAAAAGCCGGAAACCATTAACTACCGTACGTTCAAACCTGAGCGTGATGGCCTGTTCTGCGCCAAGATCTTTGGCCCGGTAAAGGATTACGAGTGCCTGTGCGGTAAGTACAAGCGCTTGAAGCACCGCGGTGTGATCTGCGAGAAGTGCGGTGTTGAAGTCGCGCTGGCTAAAGTTCGTCGTGAGCGCATGGCGCACATCGAACTGGCCTCGCCAGTTGCCCACATCTGGTTCCTGAAATCGCTGCCGTCGCGTATCGGCTTGCTGATGGACATGACCCTGCGTGATATCGAACGCGTTCTCTACTTCGAGAGCTATGTCGTTATCGATCCAGGCATGACCACCCTTGAAAAAGGCCAGCTGCTGAACGACGAGCAGTACTTCGAAGCGCTGGAAGAGTTCGGTGACGATTTCGATGCCCGCATGGGTGCCGAAGCTGTCCGTGAGCTGCTGCACGCTATCGACCTGGAGCACGAGATTGGCCGTCTGCGTGAAGAAATTCCGCAAACCAACTCCGAAACCAAGATCAAGAAGCTGTCCAAGCGTCTGAAGTTGATGGAAGCCTTCCAGGGCTCCGGCAACCTTCCAGAATGGATGGTGCTGACCGTTCTGCCGGTTCTGCCGCCAGATCTGCGTCCACTGGTCCCGCTGGATGGCGGTCGCTTCGCGACTTCCGACCTCAACGATCTGTATCGTCGAGTGATCAACCGTAACAACCGCTTGAAGCGCCTGCTGGATCTGTCCGCTCCGGACATCATCGTGCGCAACGAAAAGCGTATGTTGCAGGAAGCCGTCGACGCACTGCTCGACAACGGTCGTCGTGGCCGCGCTATCACCGGTTCCAACAAGCGTCCTCTGAAATCCCTGGCTGACATGATCAAGGGTAAGCAAGGTCGTTTCCGTCAGAACTTGCTCGGTAAGCGTGTTGACTACTCCGGCCGTTCGGTAATTACCGTAGGTCCGACCCTGCGTCTGCACCAGTGCGGTCTGCCGAAGAAGATGGCTCTCGAGCTGTTCAAGCCGTTCATTTTCGGCAAGCTGGAAATGCGTGGTCTCGCTACCACCATCAAAGCAGCCAAGAAGATGGTCGAGCGCGAATTGCCAGAGGTTTGGGACGTTCTCGCTGAAGTGATTCGCGAACACCCGGTTCTTCTCAACCGTGCACCGACCCTTCACCGTCTGGGTATCCAGGCGTTTGAACCGGTACTGATCGAAGGTAAGGCTATCCAGCTGCACCCTCTGGTCTGCGCCGCGTACAACGCCGACTTCGACGGCGACCAAATGGCCGTGCACGTACCGCTGACACTGGAAGCCCAGTTGGAAGCGCGTGCGTTGATGATGTCGACCAACAACATTCTGTCGCCAGCCAACGGTGAGCCAATCATCGTTCCGTCGCAGGACGTTGTATTGGGCCTGTACTACATGACCCGTGAAGCGATCAACGCCAAAGGCGAAGGTCGTGTGTTCGCGGATCTGCAGGAAGTTGACCGTGTGTTCCGTGCCGGCGAAGCCGCACTGCACGCCAAGGTCAAAGTGCGGATCAACGAAACCGTCAACGACCGTGATGGCGGCAGCGTGACCAACACCCGTATCGTCGACACCACTGTCGGCCGTGCGCTGTTGTTCCAGGTTGTGCCAAAAGGTCTGTCGTACGACGTCGTCAACCTGCCGATGAAGAAAAAGGCGATCTCCAAGCTGATCAACCAGTGCTACCGCGTGGTTGGTCTGAAAGAGACCGTGATCTTCGCTGACCAGTTGATGTACACCGGTTTTGCCTATTCGACCATTTCCGGCGTTTCCATCGGTGTTAACGACTTCGTTATCCCGGATGAAAAAGCCCGCATCATCGGTGCAGCCACCGACGAAGTGAAAGAGATCGAAAGTCAGTACGCCTCCGGCCTGGTAACCCAGGGCGAGAAGTACAACAAAGTGATCGACCTTTGGTCCAAGGCGAACGACGAAGTTTCCAAGGCGATGATGGCCAACCTCTCGAAAGAGAAAGTCATCGACCGTCATGGCGTCGAAGTCGACCAAGAGTCTTTCAACTCGATGTACATGATGGCCGACTCGGGTGCGCGGGGTTCCGCAGCACAGATTCGTCAGCTGGCCGGTATGCGTGGCCTGATGGCCAAGCCGGACGGTTCCATCATTGAAACGCCGATTACCGCGAACTTCCGTGAAGGTTTGAGCGTACTCCAGTACTTCATCTCCACTCACGGTGCTCGTAAAGGTCTGGCGGATACCGCGTTGAAAACAGCGAACTCGGGTTACCTGACCCGTCGTCTGGTAGACGTGGCGCAAGACTTGGTTGTAACCGAGATCGATTGCGGCACCGAACACGGCCTGCTGATGACTCCGCACATTGAAGGCGGTGACGTTGTAGAGCCGCTGGGTGAGCGCGTATTGGGTCGTGTTATCGCCCGTGACGTATTCAAGCCAGGTACCGAGGACGTCATCGTTCCTGCCGGCACCCTGGTTGACGAGAAGTGGGTCGAGTTCATCGAGCTCAACAGCATCGACGAAGTGATCGTTCGTTCGCCGATCAGCTGCGAAACCCGTTTCGGTATCTGCGCCAAGTGCTACGGTCGCGACCTGGCTCGTGGTCACCAGGTGAACATCGGTGAAGCGGTCGGCGTTATCGCTGCCCAGTCCATCGGTGAGCCGGGTACCCAGCTGACGATGCGTACGTTCCACATCGGTGGTGCGGCAAGTCGGACCTCCGCAGCCGACAGCGTTCAGGTTAAGAACGGCGGTACCGTCCGTCTGCACAACCTGAAACACGTTGAGCGAGTGGACGGTCACCTGGTTGCCGTGTCCCGTTCCGGTGAGCTGGCTATCGCTGATGACTTCGGTCGTGAGCGCGAGCGTTACAAGCTGCCGTACGGTGCGGTAATTTCGGTTAAGGAAGGTGACAAGGTCGACGCTGGTGCCATCGTGGCCAAGTGGGATCCGCACACTCACCCGATCGTTACCGAAATGAAAGGTACCGTGACCTACGTGGGCATGGAAGAAGGCATCACGATCAAGCGTCAGACTGACGAATTGACCGGTATGACCAACATTGAAGTACTCGACGCCAAAGACCGTCCAGCTGCCGGTAAAGATATCCGTCCTGCTGTGAAGATGGTTGATGACAACGGCAAGGATCTGTTGCTGCCAGGCACTGACGTTATCGCTCAGTACTTCCTGCCAGCCAACGCCCTGGTCGGTGTGGCGGACGGCGCGAAGATCGCGATCGGTGATGTTATCGCTCGTATCCCGCAAGAAACTTCGAAGACCCGTGACATCACCGGTGGTCTGCCGCGTGTTGCGGACTTGTTCGAAGCTCGTCGTCCGAAAGAGGCCTCGATTCTGGCTGAAGTCAGCGGCACCATCGCGTTCGGTAAAGAAACCAAGGGCAAGCGCCGTCTGGTTATTACCCCGAACGACGGTAGCGATCCGTACGAAGAGCTGATTCCGAAGTGGCGTCACCTGAACGTGTTCGAAGGCGAACAGGTAAACCGCGGCGAAGTTATCTCCGACGGCCCAAGCGATCCGCACGACATCCTGCGTCTGCTGGGTGTGAGTGCGCTGGCCAAGTACATCGTCAACGAGATCCAGGACGTTTACCGTCTGCAAGGCGTGAAGATCAACGACAAGCACATCGAGACCATCCTGCGTCAGATGCTGCGTAAAGTTGAGATCGCTGAATCCGGCGATTCCAGTTTCATCAAGGGCGACCAGATGGAATTGACTCATGTTCTGGTAGAGAACGAACGTTTGAGCGGCGAAGACAAATTTGTCTCCAAGTTCACTCGCGTTCTGCTGGGTATCACCAAGGCGTCGTTGTCCACCGAATCGTTCATCTCGGCGGCTTCCTTCCAGGAAACCACCCGTGTACTGACCGAGGCGGCGGTTACCGGCAAGCGCGACTACCTGCGCGGCCTGAAAGAAAACGTGGTCGTGGGTCGTCTGATCCCGGCGGGTACCGGCCTGGCCTACCACAGCGAGCGTAAGCGCCGCCGTGATGCAGACAAGCCGTTGCGCGTAAGCGCCAGTGAAGTGGAAGCTGCACTGACCGAAGCGCTGAACTCGAGCGGTAACTGAGTTCTGCGGTAAATGAGCTGAGGCCCTGGTCACTCCGTTCATCGAATCGAGACAATTTGTCGAGGTTTGATGGGCGGGGAGGTCGGGGCCTTGCCTTGACTGGGGACAAGATCCTCTTTAGACTCTTGTACCCCTAAATTTGGCGGGAATTCGTTCCTGCCATTTTGCTTTTCTTGCAAGACAATAGCGTCGCAAGACAACAGTGGAGCTAGTAGATGGCAACTATCAACCAGCTGGTACGTCAGCCGCGTAAGCGTATCGTCGAGAAATCCGACGTGCCTGCGCTGCAGAACTGCCCGCAACGCCGTGGCGTGTGCACCCGTGTGTACACCACCACGCCGAAAAAACCTAACTCGGCACTGCGTAAAGTATGCCGTGTGCGCCTGACCAACGGTTTCGAGGTTTCCTCGTACATCGGCGGTGAAGGCCACAACCTGCAAGAGCACAGCGTGGTACTGATCCGCGGCGGTCGTGTAAAAGACTTGCCAGGTGTTCGTTACCACACCGTTCGCGGTTCGTTGGATACTTCCGGCGTTAAAGGTCGTAACCAGGGTCGTTCGAAGTACGGTACCAAGCGTCCGAAGTAATGGTCGCTTGCTGCAAAAAACTGATTTCTATTTTTCTGAGTCGATAAGAGTAAGGTCGGAGGCGTCCCGTAGTAATGGGCACCGATTCCGAGCGAACCTGAAGACCGTTTGAGGGCTTATCCATGCCAAGAAGACGCGTAGCAGCCAAGCGCGAAGTGCTTGACGATCCAAAATACGGAAGCCAAATCCTGGCCAAGTTCATGAACCACGTGATGGAAAGCGGCAAGAAAGCCGTTGCCGAGCGTATCGTTTATGGCGCGCTGGAAAAGGTTAAAGAACGCAAGAACAGCGACCCCCTGGAAATCTTCGAGAAAGCTCTCGACGCCATCGCTCCGCTGGTCGAAGTAAAGTCGCGCCGTGTAGGCGGTGCTACTTACCAGGTTCCGGTTGAAGTTCGTCCGTCCCGTCGTAACGCTCTGGCAATGCGCTGGTTGGTAGACTTCGCCCGTAAGCGCGGCGAGAAGTCTATGGCTCTGCGTTTGGCTGGCGAACTGTTGGACGCTGCCGAAGGTAAAGGTGCTGCAGTTAAGAAGCGTGAAGACGTGCACCGTATGGCTGAAGCTAACAAAGCTTTCTCGCACTACCGCTTCTAATTTTAGCGTCACTCAATTTGCGAGGGCTTTATGGCTCGTACTACACCGATTAATCGCTACCGTAACATTGGTATCGTTGCTCACGTGGATGCTGGTAAAACCACCACCACCGAGCGCGTCCTTTTTTACACTGGCAAAAGCCACAAGATGGGCGAGGTGCATGACGGCGCCGCGACCACCGACTGGATGGTTCAGGAGCAGGAGCGTGGTATTACCATTACTTCTGCTGCTATTACCGCCTTCTGGCAGGGTTCTGCTAAGCAGCACAAAGACCAATATCGCTTCAACGTCATTGACACCCCGGGTCACGTAGACTTCACCATTGAAGTTGAGCGTTCCCTGCGTGTACTCGACGGCGCGGTCGTTGTGTTCTGTGGCACTTCCGGCGTTGAGCCTCAGTCCGAAACCGTATGGCGTCAAGCCAACAAGTACGGTGTTCCACGTATCGTCTACGTGAACAAGATGGACCGTGCCGGCGCTAACTTCCTGCGCGTGATCGCTCAGATCAAGCAGCGTCTGGGTCACACCCCGGTGCCAATCCAGTTGGCTATCGGTTCCGAAGACAACTTCCAGGGTCAGATCGACCTGATGACCATGGAAGCGGTTTACTGGAACGATGCTGACAAGGGCATGACTCCACGTCGCGAAGCCATCCCTGCTGAACTGCAGGAGCTGGCTGAAGAGTGGCGCAGCAACATGGTTGAGGCTGCGGCCGAAGCCAGCGAAGAGCTGATGAACAAGTACCTCGAAGGCGAAGAGCTCACCATCGAGGAAATCAAGGCCGCTCTGCGTCAGCGTACTATCGCTGGCGAAATCGTCCTGGCTGTTTGCGGTTCTTCCTTCAAGAACAAAGGCGTTCCCCTGGTTCTCGACGCCGTTATCGACTACCTGCCGGCTCCAACCGACATTCCTGCCATCAAGGGTACTGACCCGGATGACGAGGAAAAGCAGATGGAGCGTCACGCAGACGACAACGAGCCGTTCTCGGCTCTGGCGTTCAAGATCGCTACCGACCCATTCGTGGGTACCTTGACCTTCGTCCGCGTTTACTCGGGCGTGTTGGCCTCCGGCGACGGCGTGATCAACTCGGTTAAAGGCAAGAAAGAGCGTGTGGGTCGTATGGTGCAAATGCACGCAAACGCCCGCGAAGAGATCAAGGAAGTGCGCGCTGGTGACATCGCGGCCTTGATCGGCATGAAGGACGTCACCACTGGTGAAACCTTGTGCAACGCTGACAAGCCAATCATCCTGGTTCGCATGGACTTCCCGGAGCCGGTTATTTCGGTTGCCGTAGAGCCTAAGACCAAGGATGACCAGGAAAAAATGGGTATTGCTCTGGGCAAACTTGCTCAGGAAGACCCGTCTTTCCGCGTTAAAACTGATGAAGAGACTGGTCAGACGATCATCTCTGGCATGGGCGAGTTGCACCTGGACATCCTGGTTGACCGGATGCGCCGTGAGTTCAACGTCGAAGCCAACATCGGTAAGCCTCAAGTTTCGTACCGTGAGCGCATCACGAAGAGCTGCGAAATTGAAGGCAAGTTCGTTCGTCAGTCCGGCGGTCGTGGCCAGTTCGGTCATTGCTGGATTCGTTTTGCTCCTGCTGACGAAGGTCAGGAAGGTCTGCAATTCCTGAACGAAGTAGTGGGTGGTGTGGTTCCTAAGGAATACATCCCGGCTATCCAGAAGGGTATCGAAGAGCAGATGAAGAACGGTGTTGTTGCCGGCTATCCGCTGATCGGCCTGAAGGCTACCGTGTTTGATGGTTCTTACCACGACGTCGACTCGAACGAGATGGCGTTTAAGGTGGCTGCTTCCATGGCGACCAAGCAACTGGCCCAGAAGGGTGGTGGTGAGTTGCTCGAGCCGATCATGGCGGTAGAGGTTGTTACGCCTGAAGACTATATGGGTGACGTGATGGGCGACCTGAACCGTCGTCGCGGCATGATTCTGGGTATGGAAGATACGGTTTCCGGTAAGGTTATCCGTGCTGAAGTTCCGTTGGGCGAGATGTTCGGTTATGCGACCGACGTTCGTTCGATGTCCCAGGGTCGCGCAAGCTACTCTATGGAATTCAAAAAATACAATACGGCTCCGTCGCACATCGTCGAAACCGTTACCAAAAAACAAGGCTGATTCAGTCCTTTAGGCAAGGAGTTAATTGTCGTGGCTAAAGAAAAATTTGATCGTTCCCTACCGCACGTAAACGTTGGCACCATCGGCCACGTTGACCACGGTAAAACCACTCTGACCGCTGCTCTGACTCGCGTCTGCTCCGAAGTTTTCGGTTCGGCCGTAGTTGAATTCGACAAGATCGACAGCGCACCAGAAGAAAAAGCTCGCGGTATCACCATCAACACCGCGCACGTCGAGTACAACTCGAACATTCGTCACTACGCTCACGTTGACTGCCCAGGTCACGCTGACTACGTGAAGAACATGATCACCGGTGCTGCCCAGATGGACGGCGCGATCCTGGTTTGCTCGGCCGCTGATGGTCCGATGCCACAAACCCGTGAGCACATCCTGCTGTCCCGTCAGGTAGGCGTTCCGTACATCGTGGTCTTCCTGAACAAGGCTGACCTGGTAGACGACGCTGAGCTGCTGGAACTGGTTGAGATGGAAGTTCGCGACCTGCTGTCCACCTATGACTTCCCAGGCGACGACACTCCGATCATCATCGGTTCTGCTCGTATGGCGCTGGAAGGCAAAGACGACAACGAAATGGGCACCACTGCCGTTCGTAAGCTGGTCGAAACTCTGGATACCTACATCCCAGAGCCAGAGCGTGCTATCGACAAGCCATTCCTGATGCCAATCGAAGACGTATTCTCGATCTCGGGTCGTGGTACTGTTGTGACTGGTCGTATCGAGCGCGGTATCGTTCGCGTTCAAGATGCACTGGAAATCGTTGGTCTGCGTGACACCACCACCACCACCTGCACCGGTGTTGAGATGTTCCGCAAGCTGCTCGACGAAGGTCGTGCTGGCGAGAACTGCGGCGTTCTGCTGCGTGGCACCAAGCGTGACGACGTTGAGCGTGGCCAGGTTCTGGTTAAGCCAGGTTCGGTTAAGCCGCACACCAAGTTCACCGCAGAAGTTTACGTTCTGAGCAAGGAAGAAGGCGGTCGTCACACTCCGTTCTTCAAAGGCTACCGTCCACAGTTCTACTTCCGTACTACTGACGTGACCGGTAACTGCGAGCTGCCAGAAGGCGTTGAAATGGTAATGCCAGGTGACAACATTCAGATGACTGTTACCCTGATCAAAACCATCGCAATGGAAGACGGTCTGCGCTTCGCTATCCGTGAAGGCGGCCGTACCGTTGGTGCTGGCGTTGTAGCTAAAATCATCGAGTAATCTCTTCACCGAGAAAGCTTTGATGTTTTGAAAAGGCCCCCGCTCAGCGGGGGCCTTTTTTATTGGGTTGACACCTATCTGGGGCGTCTATAGAATTGCGCCTCCTTTTAACAGGCGTATTGCGCCTGGTGGGAATAGCAGCCGGAGTCTGAAATCCAATGCAAAATCAGCAAATCCGTATCAGGTTGAAGGCTTTTGACCATCGCCTGATCGACCAATCCACCCAGGAAATCGTGGAAACCGCGAAACGTACTGGTGCTCAAGTGCGTGGTCCAATTCCACTGCCTACCCGTAAAGAGCGGTTCACCGTTCTGGTCTCCCCGCACGTCAACAAAGACGCGCGTGACCAGTACGAGATCCGTACTCATAAGCGCGTTCTGGACATCGTCCAGCCAACGGATAAAACCGTTGATGCACTTATGAAGCTTGATCTTGCGGCCGGTGTGGAAGTGCAGATCAGCCTCGGCTAAGACTCGGTCTTAGTCGTGTAACGCTCTGAAATGGGCGGCCATAGCGGGTGAAAGCCCCGTACACTCATGAGGTTTACAACATGACTATTGGTGTAGTCGGTCGTAAATGCGGTATGACCCGTATTTTCACCGAAGAAGGTGTCTCCATTCCGGTCACGGTCATTGAGATCGAGCCGAATCGCGTCACCCAGTTCAAAACTGAAGAGACCGATGGCTATCGTGCAGTGCAAGTCACTGTCGGCGAGCGTCGTGCTTCGCGTGTAACAGCAGCTCAGGCTGGCCACTTCGCTAAAGCGAACGTTGCCGCTGGTCGTACCGTAATGGAATTCCGCCTTGAAGAAGGCGAGTACCAGGCCGGCGATCTGATCAACGCTGAAATCTTCGCCGCTGGTCAACTGGTTGATGTAACCGGTCAGTCCAAGGGTAAAGGCTTCCAGGGTACGATCAAGCGTTGGAATTTCCGCGGGCAAGATAACACCCACGGTAACTCCGTATCCCACCGCGTTCCAGGCTCTATCGGCCAGTGCCAGACTCCTGGTCGTGTATTCAAGGGCAAAAAAATGTCCGGTCATATGGGCGCTGAGCGCGTGACCGTGCAGTCCCTCGAAGTAGTGCGCGTGGACGCTGAACGCAATCTGTTGTTGGTCAAGGGCGCTGTTCCTGGCGCTACTGGCGGCAACTTGGTTGTACGTCCAGCAGCCAAGGCTCGCGGTTAAGGGGAAGCTGACATGCAATTAAATGTAAATGACGCTCAAGCGATCGAAGTTTCCGAACTGACATTTGGCGGCGAATTCAACGAGACGCTGGTTCACCAAGCAGTCGTGGCCTACATGGCTGGCGGCCGTCAGGGTAGCAAGCAGCAGAAGACCCGTTCCGACGTTCGTGGTGGCGGTAAGCGCCCATGGCGTCAGAAAGGTACTGGCCGTGCTCGTGCCGGTACTATCCGTAGCCCAATCTGGCGTGGCGGCGGTACCACTTTCGCAGCTCGTCCTCAGGATCACTCGCAGAAGCTGAACAAGAAGATGTATCGCGCAGCAATGCGTTCCATCCTTGCTGAGCTGGTGCGTACTGATCGTCTGGTCGTGGTTCAGGATTTCGCCGTTGAAACACCGAAAACCAAAGACCTGCTGGGCAAGCTGAACAACATGAGCCTGACCGACGTTCTGATCGTGTCGGACGCTGTTGATCAGAACCTGTACCTGGCTGCTCGTAACCTGCCACACGTAGATGTACGTGACGTGCAAGGTTCCGATCCAGTTAGTCTGATCGCATACGACAAGGTGTTGATCACCGTGTCGGCCGTGAAGAAATTCGAGGAGCTGCTGGGATGAACCAGGAACGCGTATTTAAAGTTCTGCTTGGCCCGCACGTTTCCGAGAAGGCTACGGTTCTGGCAGACAAGAAAGGCCAGTTCGTTTTCAAGGTTGCTACTGATGCAACCAAGCTGGAAATCAAGAAGGCCGTCGAAAGCCTGTTCAGCGTGAAAGTAGAGCGTGTTACTACCCTGAATGTTCTGGGTAAGAGCAAGCGCACTGCTCGCGGTCTGGGCAAGCGTAATGACTGGAAGAAGGCAGTTATCTCCCTTCAGCCAGGCCAAGATCTCGATTTCAGCAGCAGTGCTGAGTAAGGAAGGGGTGCATCATGGCAATCGTTAAATGCAAACCGACTTCCCCTGGCCGCCGTTTTGTGGTCAAGGTGGTCAACCAGGAGCTGCATAAAGGCGCTCCTCACGCACCGCTGCTCGAGAAGAAGTCGAAGTCTGGTGGTCGTAACAACAATGGCCGTATTACCACTCGTCACATCGGTGGTGGTCATAAGCAGCATTATCGTCTGGTCGATTTCCGTCGCAACGACAAAGATGGCATCGCTGCCACTGTCGAGCGTATCGAATACGATCCAAACCGTACTGCTCACATCGCTCTGCTGCTGTACGCAGATGGCGAGCGTCGCTACATCATCGCCCCTAAAGGCGTGAGCGCTGGCGACCAGCTGATCGCAGGTGCCCTGGCACCGATCAAGCCGGGCAACGCTCTGCAACTGCGTAACATTCCAGTTGGTAGCACCGTACACGGCATCGAATTGAAGCCAGGTAAAGGCGCTCAGATCGCTCGTTCCGCTGGTGCTTCGGCTCAGCTGATCGCTCGTGAAGGCGTGTACGTTACCCTGCGTCTGCGTTCCGGTGAAATGCGTAAAGTCCTGGCTGAATGCCGTGCGACCCTGGGCGAAGTCTCGAACTCCGAGCACAGCCTGCGTTCGCTGGGTAAAGCTGGTGCCAAACGCTGGCGTGGCGTTCGCCCAACCGTTCGTGGTGTTGCCATGAACCCGGTTGACCACCCACATGGTGGTGGTGAAGGTCGTACCTCTGGTGGTCGTCATCCGGTATCGCCATGGGGCTTCCCGACTAAGGGCGCGAAGACTCGTGGTAATAAGCGTACCGACAAAATGATCGTCCGTCGTCGCAAGTAAATAGAGGGATACGACAGTGCCACGTTCTCTGAAAAAAGGTCCTTTTATCGATCTTCACCTACTGAAGAAGATCGAAGTGGCGGCGGAAAAGAACGATCGCAAACCGGTGAAAACCTGGTCGCGTCGTTCGATGATCCTGCCACAAATGGTCGGTTTGACCATCGCAGTACACAACGGTCGTCAGCACGTCCCAGTTCTCGTGAACGAAGACATGGTCGGCCACAAACTGGGCGAGTTCGCCGGTACCCGCACTTATCGCGGGCACGTGGCAGACAAGAAAGCCAAGCGTTAAGGGGTTAGGAAATGGAAGTAGCCGCTAAGTTGTCGGGCGCTCGAATCTCCGCCCAGAAAGCCCGCTTGGTCGCCGACCAGATCCGCGGGAAGAAGGTGGGCGAAGCGCTCAACCTGTTGGCTTTCAGCAGTAAGAAAGCCGCCGAGATCATGAAGAAAGTGCTGGAGTCGGCCGTAGCCAACGCCGAGCATAACGAAGGCGCAGACGTTGATGACCTGAAGGTCAGCACCGTTTTCGTCAACGAAGGGCGTTCGCTGAAGCGCATCATGCCACGTGCCAAAGGCCGTGCTGATCGCATCGTCAAGCGGTCTTGCCATATCACTGTCAAGGTTGCTGACAAGTAACGGAGTCGAAGAGATGGGTCAGAAAGTACATCCCATTGGCATTCGCCTGGGAATCGTCAAGGAGCACACCTCCGTCTGGTACGCAGACGGTCGGACTTATGCGGACTATTTGCTCGCAGATCTGAAGGTGCGTGAGTATCTCCAAGACAAACTAAAAAGCGCGTCCGTAAGCCGTATCGATATCCATCGTCCGGCTCAAACTGCACGCATCACCATCCACACCGCTCGTCCAGGTATCGTTATCGGGAAGAAAGGTGAAGATGTTGAGAAACTGCGTCAGGACCTGACCAAGCAAATGGGTGTGCCTGTGCACATCAATATCGAAGAGATCCGCAAGCCGGAGCTCGACGGTATGCTGGTTGCGCAGAGCGTAGCTCAGCAGCTGGAGCGTCGCGTAATGTTCCGTCGCGCTATGAAGCGCGCTGTACAGAACGCCATGCGCATTGGTGCCAAAGGCATCAAAATCCAAGTGAGCGGTCGTCTCGGCGGTGCTGAAATCGCACGTACTGAATGGTATCGCGAAGGTCGTGTGCCATTGCACACCCTGCGTGCCGACATCGACTATGCCAACTACGAAGCTCACACCACCTACGGTGTGATCGGTGTAAAGGTTTGGATCTTCAAAGGCGAAGTAATTGGTGGTCGCCAAGAAGAACTGAAACCACAAGCACCAGCGCCTCGTAAAAAAGCTGCTAAGTAAGGGGTACGCCAAATGTTGCAACCAAAGCGTACGAAGTTCCGCAAGCAAATGACTGGTCACAACCGTGGCCTGGCATTGCGCGGTAGCAAAGTCAGCTTCGGCGAGTTCGCGCTGAAGTCTGTAGCTCGTGGTCGTCTCACCGCTCGTCAGATCGAGTCAGCGCGTCGTGCTCTGACCCGTCACGTAAAACGTGGTGGCAAGATCTGGATCCGTGTATTCCCGGACAAGCCGATCTCCAAAAAACCTCTCGAGGTTCGGATGGGTAAAGGTAAGGGTAACGTGGAATACTGGGTTGCCCAGATTCAGCCAGGCAAAGTCCTGTATGAAATCGAGGGTGTTTCTGAAGAGCTGGCGCGTGAGGCTTTCGCCCTGGCTGCTGCAAAGCTGCCGCTCGCCACCTCCTTTGTTAAACGGACGGTGATGTGATGAAAGCGAATGAACTTCGTGAAAAATCCGCACAGCAGCTGAACGAGCAACTGCTCGGCTTGCTGCGCGACCAGTTCAATCTGCGTATGCAGAAAGCAACTGGCCAGTTGGGGCAGTCTCATCTGCTCTCGCAAGTTAAGCGTGACATCGCTCGCGTGAAGACTGTGCTCAACCAGCAGGCAGGTAAGTAATCATGGCTGAAGCCGAAAAAACTGTCCGTACGCTGACTGGCCGTGTTGTCAGCGACAAGATGGACAAAACCATCACCGTTCTGATCGAGCGTCGCGTTAAGCACCCGATCTACGGTAAATACGTTAAGCGTTCGACTAAGCTGCACGCGCACGACGAAACCAATCAGTGCCACATCGGCGACAAAGTCACTATTCGTGAAACTCGTCCTTTGGCCAAGACCAAGTCTTGGGCGCTGGTTGATGTTCTCGAACGCGCTGTGGAAGTCTAAGGACTAGGGGTCGGAGAAATTATATGATTCAGACTCAATCCATGCTCGATGTGGCCGATAACAGCGGCGCTCGCCGTGTTATGTGCATCAAGGTGCTGGGTGGCTCCCATCGTCGTTACGCTGGTATCGGTGACATCATCAAAGTTACCGTGAAGGAAGCAATTCCTCGCGGTAAAGTGAAAAAAGGCCAAGTGATGACTGCTGTTGTAGTCCGCACTCGTCACGGCGTACGTCGTGCTGATGGCTCCATTATCCGCTTTGATGGCAACGCTGCTGTTCTTCTGAACAACAAGCAAGAGCCAATCGGCACCCGTATCTTTGGGCCAGTGACCCGTGAACTTCGTACTGAGAAGTTCATGAAGATCGTCTCGCTCGCCCCAGAAGTGCTGTAAGGAGATCCGACATGCAAAAGATTCGTCGTGACGACGAGATCATCGTGATCGCCGGCAAAGACAAAGGTAAGCGCGGTAAGGTGCTGAAGGTTCTTGCTGACAACCGTCTGGTTGTTGGTGGTCTGAACCTGGTCAAGCGTCATACCAAGCCTAACCCGATGTCGGGCGTACAAGGCGGTATCGTCGAGAAAGAAGCGCCACTGCACGCTTCTAACGTCGCCATCTTCAACGGCGAAACCAACAAGGCTGACCGCGTTGGTTTCAAAGTAGAAGACGGTAAGAAAATTCGTGTCTTCAAGTCGACCCAAAAAGCGGTTGATGCTTGAACACTGCTAGGTAGAAGACCATGGCACGACTAAAAGAGATTTACCGGAAGGAAATCGCTCCGAAACTTAAGGAAGAACTTAAGCTTTCGAACGTGATGGAAGTTCCGCGCGTTACCAAAATCACCCTGAACATGGGTCTGGGCGAAGCGATCGGCGACAAAAAAGTCATCGAGCACGCTGTAGCTGACCTGGAAAAGATCACCGGCCAGAAAGTCGTTGTGACCTACGCTCGCAAATCCATCGCTGGCTTTAAAGTCCGTGAAGGTTGGCCGATCGGCGTCAAAGTGACCCTGCGCCGTGAGCGTATGTACGAGTTCCTGGATCGTCTGCTGTCGATCTCCCTGCCTCGGGTTCGCGACTTCCGCGGCCTGAATGCCAAGTCCTTCGATGGTCGTGGCAACTACAGCATGGGCGTGAAAGAGCAGATCATCTTCCCGGAAATCGACTACGACAAGATCGATGCTCTCCGCGGTCTGGACATCACCCTGACCACCACTGCCAAGAACGATGATGAAGGCCGCGCTCTGCTGCGTGCGTTCAAATTCCCGTTCCGCAACTGATTGGAGTAGGACCATGGCCAAGATGAGCATGAAAAACCGCGAGCTGAAGCGTCAGCTCACGGTTGCCAAGTACGCCAAGAAGCGTGCAGCACTGAAAGCTATCATCGTTGATCTGAACGCAAGTCCAGAAGCGCGTTGGGAAGCTACAGTTGCCCTGCAGAAGCAGCCACGTGACGCAAGCGCCTCGCGCATGCGTAACCGCTGCCGCCTGACCGGTCGTCCACACGGCGTTTACCGCAAGTTCGGCCTTGGCCGTAACAAACTGCGTGAAGCGGCAATGCGTGGTGACGTACCAGGTCTGGTTAAAGCCAGCTGGTAAGTACTGTCAAAGTCTCGGTGCAAGGGTTCGCAAGAACCTGACCACCGGTGGCCTTGAATCTGGATCAAGCCCCTTTTGGGGCTTGATTCATTTCTGGGGTGTGTCTAGAATACCCGGCTCGCCTGAGCCCGTGTTTTTTATACCCGGAGATTCTCGGCGACACGTAGTAGCCGCAAGGCTAATTTTTCTGTATTAGGAGCGTCTAGCCCATGAGTATGCAGGACCCGTTAGCGGACATGCTAACTCGAATCCGTAATGCCCAGATGGCTGAAAAGTCCGTCGTAAGCATGCCATCTTCCACGTTGAAGGTAGCTGTTGCCAAAGTCCTGAAGGACGAAGGTTACATCGCGGGTTATCAGATCAGCAGCGAAACAAAACCACTGCTGTCTATCGAGCTGAAATACTTCGAAGGCCGTCCGGTTATCGAAGAAGTGAAGCGCGTTAGCCGTCCAGGCCTGCGTCAGTACAAGTCCGTCGATGATCTGCCAAAAGTTCGTGGCGGTCTCGGTGTGTCTATCGTCTCCACCAACAAGGGTGTGATGACTGATCGTGCTGCGCGCGCTGCCGGTGTCGGCGGCGAAGTTCTTTGCACTGTGTTCTAAGGGGGGATAAGCATGTCTCGCGTCGCTAAGAACCCCGTTAAGCTGCCAGCCGGCGTCGAAGTAAAATTCGCAGGCCAACAGCTTTCGGTGAAGGGTGCCAAGGGCACTCTCGAACTGAACATCCATTCGTCCGTTGAGATCGTTGAAGAAGCTGGTGAGCTGCGTTTCGCTGCTCGCAATGGCGATCAACAAACTCGCGCAATGGCTGGTACCACTCGTGCGTTGGTAAACAACATGGTCCAAGGCGTAAGCCAAGGCTTCGAGCGCAAGCTCCAGCTGGTCGGTGTTGGTTACAAAGCGCAAGCAAAAGGCACAGTGCTGAACCTGGCTCTTGGCTTCTCGCATCCAGTGGATTACGAACTGCCGGAAGGCATCACCGCTGAGACTCCTAGCCAGACCGATATCCTGATCAAGGGCATCGACAAGCAGCTGGTAGGTCAAGTGGCCGCCGAGATCCGCGACTTCCGTCCACCAGAGCCGTACAAAGGCAAAGGTGTGCGCTACGCGGACGAAGTCGTCCGTCGTAAAGAAGCCAAGAAGAAGTAGGGCATAGCAAATGACCGACAAAAAAGTTACTCGACTGCGTCGCGCTCGCAAAGCACGCCTGAAAATGCACGAACTCGAAGTCGTGCGTCTCTGCGTGTTCCGCTCTTCGCAGCACATCTACGCCCAGGTCATTTCGGCCGACGGCAACAAAGTCCTGGCAAGCGCCTCGACTTTGGATAAAGAACTGCGTGATGGCGCCACTGGCAACATCGACGCGGCCACTAAGGTTGGCCAGCTGGTCGCTACGCGTGCTAAGGCCGCTGGCGTCTCGCAGGTGGCTTTCGACCGCTCTGGCTTCAAGTACCACGGCCGCGTTAAAGCGCTGGCTGATGCTGCTCGTGAAGCTGGGCTGGAGTTCTAAGTTATGTCAAATAACGACCAAAAGCGCGACGAAGGCTACATCGAGAAGCTGGTTCAAGTTAACCGCGTAGCCAAAACCGTTAAAGGCGGCCGTATCTTCACTTTCACCGCGTTGACCGTGGTTGGTGATGGTAAAGGGCGTGTTGGCTTCGGCCGTGGCAAGTCGCGTGAAGTGCCTGCTGCGATCCAGAAGGCAATGGAAGCTGCTCGCCGCAACATGATCCAGGTTGATCTGAACGGCACCACCCTGCAGTACGCAATGAAGTCCGCCCACGGCGCTTCGAAGGTGTACATGCAGCCTGCTTCTGAAGGTACCGGTATCATCGCTGGCGGCGCAATGCGTGCCGTTCTCGAAGTTGCTGGCGTTCAGAACGTTCTGGCCAAGTGCTATGGCTCGACTAACCCGGTAAACGTGGTTCACGCCACTTTCAAGGGTTTGAAAGCAATGCAGTCTCCTGAATCCATTGCCGCCAAGCGTGGCAAAAGCGTCAAGGAGATCTTCTGATCATGGCTACCGTTAAAGTTACGCTGATCAAAAGCATGACCGGCCGCATCCCTAACCACAAACTGTGCGTTAAGGGTCTGGGTCTGCGTCGCATCGGTCACACTGTAGAAGTCCAGGATACTCCCGAGAATCGCGGGATGATCAACAAGGCTTACTACATGCTGCGTGTCGAGGGTTAATCGATGAAACTCAATGATCTGAGTCCAGCGCCGGGTTCCCGTCGCGAAAAGCATCGTCCGGGCCGTGGTATCGGTAGTGGTTTGGGTAAGACTGGTGGCCGTGGTCACAAAGGTCAGACTTCCCGCTCCGGTGGCACCATTGCTCCAGGCTTTGAAGGCGGTCAACAGCCGCTGCATCGTCGCCTGCCGAAGTTCGGTTTCGTTTCCCTGAAGGCCATGGACCGCGCAGAAGTGCGTCTGTCCGAGCTGGCTAAAGTGGAAGGCGACATCGTCACCGTGCAGTCCCTGAAAGATGCCAACGTGATCAACGTCAACGTACAGCGTGTGAAAATCATGCTGTCCGGTGAAGTGACTCGCGCTGTCACTATCGGCAAGGGAATCGGCGCCACCAAAGGTGCGCGTGCGGCTATCGAAGCAGCTGGCGGCAAGTTCGAGGAATAAATGGCTAAGCAAGGTGCTCTCTCTGCGCTCGGCAAAGGCGGTATGTCTGAACTTTGGGCTCGTCTGCGTTTTCTGTTCCTGGCGATTATCGTCTACCGAATAGGCGCACACATCCCGGTTCCAGGTATCAACCCGGACCGACTCGCGGACCTGTTTCGACAGAATGAGGGGACCATTCTTAGCTTGTTCAACATGTTTTCCGGCGGCGCGCTGGAGCGGATGAGCATTTTTGCACTGGGGATCATGCCGTACATCTCGGCATCGATCATCATGCAACTGATGACCGCCGTCAGCCCGCAGCTGGAGCAGTTGAAGAAGGAAGGTGAAGCTGGCCGTCGCAAGATCAGCCAGTACACCCGCTACCTCACCGTCGTTCTTGCTCTTGTCCAGGCCATTGGCATGTCCATTGGTCTGGCAGGGCAGGGCGTTTCGTTCACTGGTGACTTTAGCTTCCATTTCGTCGCAGTAACCACTTTTGTGGCTGGTGCGATGTTCATGATGTGGCTGGGTGAGCAGATTACTGAGCGTGGTGTTGGCAACGGTATCTCGATGTTGATTTTTTCGGGTATCGTCGCCGGTCTTCCGAGAGCGATCGGGCAGTCTTTCGAGTCTGCGCGTCAGGGTGATATCAATATCTTCGCCCTGGTTGCCATCGGTTTGCTGGCAGTAGCGATTATCGGTTTCGTGGTGTTCATTGAGCGTGGTCAGCGTCGTATTGCTGTTCACTACGCCAAGCGTCAGCAGGGCCGCAAGGTCTTCGCTGCGCAGACCAGCCACTTGCCGCTGAAGGTGAACATGGCCGGTGTTATCCCGGCTATTTTCGCGAGCAGCATCTTGCTGTTCCCGGCTTCGTTGGGTGCCTGGTTCGGCCAGTCTGAAGGTATGGGCTGGTTGCAGGACATCTCGCAGTCGATCGCTCCTGGTCAGCCGTTGAATATTCTGCTGTTTAGTGCAGGGATTATTTTCTTCTGCTTCTTCTATACGGCGTTGATGTTCAATCCGAAAGACGTAGCGGAGAACCTGAAGAAGTCCGGTGCCTTTATTCCGGGTATCCGTCCAGGTGAGCAGTCTGCGCGCTACATTGATGGCGTTCTGACTCGTTTGACCCTGTTCGGTGCTCTTTACATGACGGCCGTCTGCCTGTTGCCCCAGTTCCTGGTGGTTGCAGCGAACGTACCGTTCTACCTTGGCGGGACCTCGTTGCTGATCGTCGTCGTGGTTGTGATGGACTTCATGTCCCAAGTACAATCGCACCTCGTTTCGCACCAGTACGAATCCCTGATGAAGAAAGCCAACCTGAAGGGTTACGGCAGCGGCATGCTGCGCTGACCCATAAGGTTCGAGGAGTTGGTGATGAAAGTTCGTGCATCGGTGAAAAAGCTGTGCCGTAACTGCAAGATTATTCGCCGCGAAGGTGTTGTTCGAGTAATTTGCAGCGCGGAACCGCGTCACAAACAGCGCCAAGGCTGAGTGTGATTGTGCTTCAAGCCCGGCAGCTAGTGCGCTGCCGGGTTGATTATTTGTTATTACAGCGATATTATCTCGCGCCCTATTTCTTGGCTTCCGGGGCGTAGGTAGCTGTCAATTGGAGTCCCACTGAATGGCCCGTATTGCAGGCGTTAACATTCCAGATAACAAGCATACTGTTATCTCGCTGACCTACATCTATGGTGTTGGTCGCACTACTGCACAGAAAATTTGTGCAGAGACTGGGGTAAACCCAGCCGCAAAGATCAAGGATCTGAGCGACGAGCAGATTGAACAGCTGCGTGGCGAAGTGGCGAAGTTCACCACTGAAGGTGACCTGCGTCGCGAAATCAACATGAAAATCAAGCGCTTGATGGACCTCGGTTGCTATCGCGGTCTGCGTCATCGTCGTGGTCTTCCAGTACGCGGTCAGCGTACCAAGACCAACGCGCGTACCCGTAAAGGTCCGCGTAAGCCGATCCGCAAGTAATCGCCCCAGCGAATCGACAGGAAAATTATCATGGCAAAACCTGCTGCTCGTCCTCGTAAAAAAGTTAAAAAGACAGTGGTTGATGGCATCGCCCACATCCATGCTTCTTTTAACAACACCATCGTGACCATTACCGACCGTCAAGGTAACGCTCTTTCCTGGGCTACCTCCGGTGGTTCGGGTTTCCGCGGTTCCCGCAAGTCCACCCCGTTTGCTGCTCAAGTAGCTGCTGAACGTGCTGGTCAAGCTGCGCTGGAATACGGCCTGAAAAACCTCGACGTAAACGTCAAAGGTCCAGGTCCAGGTCGTGAATCCGCAGTCCGCGCTTTGAACGGCTGTGGCTACAAGATCGCCAGCATCACCGACGTGACGCCTATCCCGCACAACGGGTGCCGTCCGCCGAAGAAGCGCCGCGTGTAATCCAGGAGATTGTAAAGAATGGCTCGTTACATTGGTCCAAAATGCAAACTCGCTCGTCGCGAAGGCACCGATCTCTTCCTGAAGAGCGGCGTGCGCGCGATCGAATCGAAGTGCAACATTGAAGCAGCACCTGGTATCCACGGCCAACGCCGCGGTCGCCAGTCCGATTACGGCACCCAACTGCGTGAAAAGCAGAAGGTCCGTCGTATCTACGGCGTTCTCGAGCGTCAATTCAGCGGCTACTACAAAGAAGCAGCTGGCAAGAAAGGTGCAACCGGTGAAAACCTGCTGCAACTGCTCGAATGCCGTCTGGACAACGTTGTATACCGTATGGGCTTTGGTTCGACTCGTGCCGAATCCCGTCAGCTGGTATCGCACAAGTCGATCAGCGTAAACGGTCAGACCGTTAACGTTCCGTCCTACCAGGTTCGTGCTGGTGACGTGGTTGCTGTTCGCGAGAAAGCAAAAAACCAACTTCGCATTGTCCAAGCTCTCGATCTGTGTGCCCAACGTGGCCGCGTAGAATGGGTAGAAGTAGACACTGAGAAGAAGTCGGGCGTTTTCAAGAACGTTCCAGCTCGCAGTGATCTGTCCGCCGACATCAACGAAAGCCTGATTGTCGAGCTCTACTCCAAGTAAGGGCTAGAAAATAGGTGCATCCATGCAGATTTCGGTAAATGAGTTCCTGACACCCCGCCACATTGATGTGCAGGTTGTCAGTCCAACCCGCGCCAAGATCACGCTCGAGCCTCTCGAGCGTGGCTTTGGCCACACCCTGGGCAACGCGCTGCGCCGCATCCTGTTGTCCTCAATGCCCGGCTGTGCAGTAGTCGAGGCCGAGATTGACGGTGTGCTCCACGAGTACAGCGCCATCGAAGGTGTACAGGAAGACGTAATTGAAATCCTGTTGAACCTTAAAGGTCTGGCTATCAAGCTGCACGGCCGTGACGAAGTTACGCTGACCTTGTCGAAGAAGGGTTCGGGGGTGGTTACCGCTGCCGATATTCAGCTGGATCATGATGTCGAGATCGTTAATCCCGATCACGTAATCGCTAACCTGGCGTCTAACGGCGCCCTGAACATGAAGCTCGTAGTAGCTCGTGGTCGTGGTTATGAACCGGCAGACTCGCGTCAGAGCGATGAAGACGAAAGCCGCAGCATCGGTCGCTTGCAGCTTGACTCTTCGTTCAGTCCGGTTCGCCGTATCGCATACGTGGTGGAAAACGCCCGTGTCGAACAGCGTACTAACCTGGACAAGCTGGTTATTGATCTGGAAACCAACGGTACCCTGGATCCTGAAGAGGCTATCCGCCGTGCTGCAACCATTCTGCAACAGCAGTTGGCTGCGTTCGTCGACCTCAAGGGTGACAGTGAGCCAGTGGTTGTCGAGCAGGAAGACGAGATCGATCCGATCCTGCTTCGCCCGGTTGACGATCTGGAACTGACTGTACGTTCGGCTAACTGCCTTAAGGCGGAAAACATCTACTACATCGGCGACCTGATTCAGCGTACCGAAGTAGAGCTGTTGAAGACTCCGAACCTGGGCAAGAAATCCTTGACTGAAATCAAGGACGTTCTGGCCTCCCGCGGTCTGTCCCTCGGCATGCGCCTCGACAACTGGCCGCCTGCAAGTCTTAAGAAGGACGACAAGGCGACTGCCTGATCGTCGTAATCACCGAACGTAGTGTTTGGTAAGGAATGAACCATGCGTCATCGTAAAAGTGGTCGTCACCTGAGCCGCACCAGCTCGCACCGCAAGGCCATGTTCCAAAACATGGCGGTGTCGCTGTTCGAGCACGAGCTGATCAAAACTACTCTGCCAAAAGCTAAAGAACTGCGCCGCGTTGCCGAGCCGCTGATCACTTTGGCCAAGACAGATAGCGTTGCTAACCGCCGTTTGGCTTTCGACCGTACCCGTTCGAAAGCTATCGTTGGTAAGCTCTTCAACGACCTGGGCAAGCGTTACGCTACCCGTGAGGGTGGCTACCTGCGCATCCTCAAGTGCGGTTTCCGCGCTGGCGACAACGCGCCTATGGCGTACGTCGAGTTGGTTGATCGTGCTACTGCTGGCGAAGCTGTATCCGCCGAGTAAGACGTCAGTCTGAAACAAAAAACCGGGCCTAGTGCCCGGTTTTTTGTGCCTGAAAGTAAAGCGCGCTGCGTACAAGCTTTTAACCGCTTCAAGTGGTCATCATGGGTCGGGGATGATCATTAGTAATTTTCTATCGATGCCTATAGGTTAATGAATTTGTAGGTGTCAGATTGATGATCAATACTCCCTCTCAGCCGATTAGCCGGCAGTTCAAGACCGACAGAGGAAGGAAGATCACATGAGCCAAAACAACACGCTAACAACTGCCAGTGGCGCTCCTGTCGCCGACAACCAGAATTCCCGCTCCGCCGGCCCTCGCGGCCCATTGCTGCTCGACGACTTCCACCTGCTCGAGAAGCTTGCCCACTTCAACCGTGAAAATATCCCGGAGCGTCGTGTGCACGCGAAGGGTTCAGGTGCTTACGGTACGTTTACCGTCACCCGCGATATCACCCAATACACCAATGCCAAGCTATTTGAGGCTGTCGGTAAGCAAACGCCAACCTTCCTGCGATTCTCCACTGTCGGTGGTGAGCGCGGTTCGGCAGACACCGAACGTGATCCTCGTGGCTTCGCGCTGAAGTTCTATACCGAAGAAGGCAACTGGGACATTGTTGGCAACAACACGCCGGTATTCTTCATTCGCGACCCACTCAAGTTCCCGGACTTTATCCACACTCAAAAGCGCCTGCCACAAAGCAACCTCAAAAGTGCACAGGCGATGTGGGACTTCTGGTCGCACTCACCGGAAGCGTTACACCAGGTCACCATTCTGTTCTCCGACCGGGGAATTCCCGACGGCTATCGTCACATGCACGGCTTCGGCAGCCACACTTACAGCCTGATCAACGCCACGGGCGAGCGTCATTGGGTGAAGTGGCACTACAAGACCCAACAAGGCATCAAGAATCTTGCACCTGCAGAGGCGGCGCGGCTGGCGGGTACCGATCCTGATTACGCCCAGCGCGACTTGTTCGAAGCGATCGAGCGAGGCGAGTTCCCAAAATGGCGCGTGTGCATCCAGATCATGACCGAGGCCCAGGCTTGCGCGCACTATGAGAATCCGTTCGACGTGACTAAAACCTGGTCACAGAAGGAGTTCCCGTTGATCGAAGTGGGTGAGTTGGAGCTCAATCGAAATCCACTGAACTACTTCGCCGAGGTCGAGCAAGCTGCGTTTGGCCCAAGTAACATGGTGCCCGGTGTAGGTCTGTCGCCAGATCGCATGCTGCAAGGTCGGGTATTCGCTTACGCTGATGCGCACCGCTACCGCATCGGTACCAATCACCAGCAATTGCCGGTGAATGCGCCGCGCAGTCCGGTGAACACCTATCAGCGCGATGGCTCGATGGCGTTTGGCAGCAATGGTGGTGCGGCGCCCAACTACGAGCCCAATAGCTATATCGAGTCGCCAAAGCAGGCGCCCCGTTATGCTGAACCTGCATTGGCATTAAACGGCGCAGCTGATCGTTATGATCATCGCAAAGACACCGACTATTACAGTCACGCTGGCGCACTGTACCGATTGATGAATGACGAACAGAAAGCGTTGCTGGTCCACAACATTGCGGGCGCAATGGCGGGGGTCTCAAGCGACGTCGTCGACCGTCAACTGCAGCATTTCTTCAAGGCCGATCCGGCGTATGGAGAAGCAATTGCAACGCTGCTCAACGTACAGCTTAACGAAGTCTAAATGAGAAGCAGAACCGCCCTTATTAGGGCGGTTTTTGCGTTATTTAAGCTGCTTTTCTCAGAATATCTTCGCTTTTATTGCGTGCGGCGAGTGACGTTGTGGTCATGTTGGTTCAAACTACAGACTTTCAAGCAGGGAGATGTAGGGCGATGCAAGGCCACCCAGACGTTATCGATTACCTCAACACGTTGCTGACCGGCGAACTGGCCGCGCGTGATCAATATTTCGTCCACTCGCGGATGTATGAGGACTGGGGTTTCACCAAGCTCTACGAACGAATCAACCACGAGATGGAAGAAGAAGCAGGGCACGCTGATGCACTGATGCGCCGGATTCTGATGCTCGAAGGCACGCCGCGCATGCGTCCGGACGATCTGGATGTCGGCACCACGGTTACTGAAATGCTCGAAGCGGACTTGCGCCTGGAATACAAGGTTCGGGCCGCGCTGTGCAAGGGCATCAAGCTCTGCGAACAGCACAAGGACTATGTCAGCCGCGAAATGCTGCGGGTCCAACTGCATGACACCGAAGAAGATCACACCTATTGGCTTGAAAAGCAGCTTGGCCTGATCAAGTTGATCGGTCTCGAGAATTACCTGCAATCCCACACCTGATTGCGGCGAATACAAAAAAGCCCCTGTCACCGATGAAGTGACAGGGGCTTTTTCGTGGGGGCCCAGTTAAGCCCTGTCACGCTCCAGCAGGGGCTTGAGGTAATAACCGGTATGGGATTGCTTCATCTCTGAAACCTCTTCCGGCGTACCAACGGCAATGATCTGCCCGCCCTTGGAACCGCCCTCCGGGCCCAGGTCCACCAGCCAGTCAGCGGTCTTGATGACGTCGAGGTTGTGCTCGATCACCACCACCGTATTGCCGTGGTCGCGCAGACGGTGCAACACATCCAGCAGTTGCTGGATGTCCGCAAAGTGCAGCCCGGTAGTTGGCTCGTCGAGGATGTACAGGGTCTTGCCAGTGTCACGCTTGGACAGTTCGCGCGACAGTTTGACCCGCTGGGCCTCACCACCGGAAAGTGTGGTCGCCGATTGTCCCAGCTTGATGTACGACAAGCCGACGTCCATCAGAGTTTGCAGTTTGCGCGCCAAAGCCGGCACCGCATCGAAGAACTCCCGGGCCTCCTCGATGGTCATCTCGAGGGTTTCATGAATGCTCTTGCCCTTGTATTTGATCTCAAGGGTTTCGCGGTTGTAGCGCTTGCTCTTGCACACATCGCACGGCACATAGATATCCGGCAGGAAGTGCATTTCCACCTTGATCAGGCCATCACCCTGACAAGCTTCGCAGCGTCCGCCCTTCACGTTGAAGGAGAAGCGCCCGGGGCCATAACCGCGCGATCGTGACTCCGGTACGCCGGCAAAAAGCTCACGAATCGGTGTGAACAGACCGGTGTAGGTGGCCGGGTTGGAGCGTGGGGTACGACCAATGGGACTCTGGTCGATGTCGACGACCTTATCCAGATGCTCCAGGCCCTTGATGCTGTCGTGAGCAGCCGCTTCCAGGGTGGTTGCACCGTTGAGCGCCGTGGCACTCAACGGAAAGAGCGTGTTGTTGATCAGTGTCGACTTGCCTGAGCCGGACACGCCGGTCACGCAGGTCAGCAGGCCGATGGGAATATCCAGGTCTACGTTGCGCAGGTTATTGCCACGGGCGCCCTTGAGCGTCAGCGACAGCTTCTTGTTGCGCGGTGTGCGCTTGGCCGGCACCGCGATCTTCACGCGGCCCGAGAGGTACTTGCCGGTCAGGGAGTCGGGATGTGCCATTACCTCGGCCGGCGTACCTTCAGCAATGATGTGTCCGCCGTGAACCCCCGCACCAGGGCCGATATCCACCACATAGTCGGCCAGGCGAATCGCGTCTTCATCGTGCTCTACCACGATCACCGTGTTGCCGATGTCCCGCAGGTGTTTCAGTGTGCCAAGTAACCGGTCGTTATCACGCTGGTGCAGGCCGATCGAGGGTTCGTCGAGGATGTACAGAACACCGACCAGCCCGGCGCCGATCTGGCTGGCCAGGCGGATACGCTGGGCCTCACCACCGGACAAGGTGTCTGCGCTGCGATCCAGCGACAGATAATCGAGGCCGACGTTGACGAGGAACTGCAGGCGTTCGCGAATTTCCTTGAGGATCTTGTCGGCGATCTCGCCACGGCGGCCAGTCAGTTTCATCCCTTCGAAATAGTCGCAGGCATCACCGATTGGCAGGTTGGTCACCGCCGGCAGGGTTTTCTCGCCGACCCACACATGCCGTGCTTCGCGACGCAGACGGGTGCCGCGGCAATCAGGGCAGGACTGGGTGCTGAGGAACTTGGCCAGCTCTTCGCGTACCGAGGCCGACTCGGTTTCACGGTAGCGGCGTTCCAGGTTTGGCACGATGCCTTCGAACGGGTGCGAGCGCTTGACGATATCGCCCCGGTCATTCAGGTATTTGAAATCGACGTTTTGTGAACCGCTGCCGTGCAGGATGCTCTTCTGCTGCTCGGCCGGCAGTTCGTTGAACGGCACTTCCAGACTGAACTTGTAGTGGGAGGCCAGCGAGCCAAGCATCTGGAAGTAATAGACGTTGCGCCGGTCCCAGCCGCGAATCGCGCCTTCGGCCAGGGTCAACTCTCCATTAACCAGGCGCTTGATGTCGAAGAACTGCTTGACCCCCAGGCCGTCACAGGTCGGGCAGGCACCGGCCGGGTTGTTGAAGGAAAACAGCTTGGGCTCGAGTTCACTGATGGCGTGCCCGCAAATTGGGCAGGCGAAGCGCGCGGAGAAGATCATCTCTTCGCCCGGCTCGTCGTCCATCGGTGCCACCAGGGCGATGCCATCTGCCAGTTTCAGCGCGGTCTCGAAGGATTCGGCCAGGCGCTGTTGCAGGTCTGCACGCACCTTGAAGCGGTCGACCACGACATCAATGGTGTGTTTTTTCTGTTTATCGAGCTTCGGTGCTTCGTCCAGCTCATACAACTTGCCGTTGATCCGGGCACGGACGAAACCTTGTGCGCGCAGTTCCTCGAAGACCGAAAGGTGCTCACCTTTGCGCTCGCGAATGACCGGGGCCAACAGCATGAGCTTGCTGCCCTCAGGTTCGGCAAGGACCAGGTCGACCATCTGGCTGACGGTCTGCGCTTCCAGGGGAATGTCGTGGTCCGGGCAGCGTGGAATGCCGACGCGCGCATAGAGCAGGCGCAGGTAGTCGTAGATTTCGGTGATGGTGCCCACGGTCGAACGCGGGTTGTGCGAGGTCGACTTCTGTTCGATGGAAATCGCCGGCGACAGGCCTTCGATGGTGTCGACGTCAGGCTTTTCCATCATCGACAGGAACTGCCGGGCATAGGCCGACAGCGACTCGACATAGCGGCGCTGGCCTTCGGCGTACAACGTGTCGAAAGCCAGGGACGACTTGCCCGAGCCGGACAGGCCGGTGATGACGATCAGCTTGTCCCGTGGCAGGGTCAGGTCGATGTTCTTCAGGTTGTGGGTTCGAGCCCCACGAATCAGGATCTTGTCCAAGGTGGCCTCGCTCGGCGGGCGTCGAAAACGTAGGAGTATACGGCCAAATACTGGATGGATGCACACTATCGAATGTTGCAATGGCTGCCTTACATGAAAGCTCTGTCATCTACACGCGGCAAAGCGTCGCGATATACCCTGCCAATCGATGGGACTGGTAGAATCGCCGCCGGTTCACATGAGGTTTTTCCATGCACGATCCCCACAGCGAGCGCATGAGTGGCAGCGAGACCCGCGCGGCAAGCGGTCTGGCCCTGGTGTTCGCCTTCCGTATGCTCGGCATGTTCATGGTGTTGCCGGTATTGGCGACCTATGGCATGGACCTCGCAGGAGCGACCCCGGCCCTCATCGGGCTGGCGATTGGCGCTTATGGCCTGACCCAGGCGATTTTCCAGATTCCCTTCGGTTTCATTTCCGACCGCATTGGCCGCCGCCCGGTGATTTACCTGGGGCTGATCGTCTTCGCGCTTGGCAGCGTCCTGGCGGCCAACGCCGACTCGATTTGGGGCGTGATCGCCGGGCGCATCCTGCAAGGTGCCGGGGCGATTTCCGCCGCGGTGATGGCTTTACTGTCAGACCTGACACGCGAACAGCACCGGACAAAGGCCATGGCGATGATCGGCATGACGATCGGCCTGTCGTTTGCTGTTGCCATGGTAGTAGGACCGTTGCTGACCCGTGCCTTCGGGCTGTCCGGACTGTTCCTTGCCACAGGTGGCATGGCGCTGGTTGGCATCGTGATTGTGATGTTCATGGTGCCGCGCTCCACGGGCCCGTTGCAGCACCGTGAATCCGGCGTCGCGCGCCAGGCCCTGATACCGACGCTCAAGCACCCGGACCTGCTGCGCCTGGATCTTGGTATCTTTGTGTTGCACGCAATGCTGATGTCGAGTTTCGTCGCCTTGCCCCTGGCGCTCGTCGAAAAAGCCGGGCTGCCCAAGGAGCAGCATTGGTGGGTGTACCTGACCGCGCTGCTGATTTCCTTCTTCGCCATGATCCCGTTCATCATCTACGGCGAGAAGAGACGCAAAATGAAACGTGTTTTACTCGGCGCCGTCGTGACGCTGATGCTCACTGAGCTATTCTTCTGGCAGTTCGGCGACAGCTTGCGGGCTCTGGTGATTGGTACCGTGGTGTTTTTCACCGCCTTCAATCTGCTGGAAGCTTCGTTGCCGTCGCTGATCAGCAAGGTTTCACCGGCGGGCGGCAAGGGCACGGCGATGGGGGTCTACTCCACCAGTCAGTTCCTTGGCTCGGCACTGGGCGGCATACTTGGCGGCTGGCTGTTCCAGCATGGCGGTCTGTCGGTTGTGTTCCTTGGATGCGCTGGTCTGGCTGCCCTCTGGCTGGCCTTTGCTGTTACCATGCGTGAACCTCCCTACGTGACAAGCCTGCGCTTGCCATTGTCGCCCGAGGCGATCCGCGAAGCGGGGCTGGTTGAGCGCCTGAAGGCCGTCGTAGGGGTAACAGATGCAGTGATAGTCGCAGACGAAGCGGCGATTTACATCAAATTGGACACCGAACTATTGGATCGCACCACCCTTGAAAGCCTGGTGAACAACCCGGCCGGGGCAGCGTGCGTAGCCTAGGAGAACGTAATGGCCCGTGGGGTTAACAAAGTCATATTGGTCGGCACTTGCGGCCAGGATCCTGAAGTTCGTTACCTGCCGAATGGCAACGCCGTGACCAACCTGAGTCTGGCAACCAGCGAACAGTGGACCGACAAGCAAACCGGTCAGAAAGTCGAAAAAACCGAATGGCACCGCGTGTCGATGTTCGGCAAGGTCGCGGAAATCGCCGGCGAATACCTGCGTAAAGGTTCGCAGGTCTACATCGAAGGCAAGCTGCAGACCCGCGAGTGGGAAAAAGACGGTATCAAGCGTTACACCACTGAAATCGTGGTCGACATGCAAGGCACCATGCAACTGCTGGGCGGTCGTCCTCAACAGGGTGACCAACAAGGCCAGGGCGGCGGTAACAACTACCAGCAATCCGCTCCTCGCCAGCAGGCTCCGCGTCCACAGCAGTCGGCACCGCAACAGTCGCGCCCGGCTCCTCAGCAGGCCGCGCCGCAGCCAGCTCCGGATTTCGACAGCTTTGATGACGATATTCCGTTCTAAGCAATAGCTTCGAACGAATGAAAGCCCGGCACTCCCATCAGGATGCCGGGCTTTTTGTTACCCGCGGTTTTCGATTCCCCTGTAGGAGCCGTATTGCGCGGCAAGGCGCGTTTTGTGGTTAACGGCTGGCGGCGAGGAACTCGTCGGTGGACACCACCTTGGCGTAGGCAAAACCCAATGCCGACATGAACGCGGCATGCACGTGGGCTGCCGGAACGGTCAGTCCATTGAACTCCAGGTCACGGGAGGCACAGGCATCGTGGATCACCGTGACGCTGTAGCCGAGGTCGTTGGCGGCGCGGGTGATGCCGTCGACACACATGTGGCTCATGCTGCCGACCACCACCAGTTCCTTGATGCCTTGCTCGTCGAGAATGCTCTGCAGTTCGGTTTCGCGGAACGAGTTGACGAAGTGCTTGAGCACCACCGGCTCATTGCCTTGGTTGAGGACTTTAGGGTGCAGCTTCGCACCGTCCGAGCCCGGGGTGAAAAACGGCGCTTGTGCGGAGGTGAACTCGTGGCGGATGTGCACTACCGAATCACCGGCCTCACGAAAGGCCTTGAGCAGACGAACAGCGTTGTCTGCGGCGGCATCGGCACCGACCAACGGCCACTTGCCCTGGGGGAAGTAGTCTTTTTGGATATCGACTACGATGAGTGCTTGCTTGGCCATGACTGTTTCCTCGAAGTGCGGTTTGGGTGTGGAATGAAGTATTGACCCTGGCAGACCGTCCGGGGATTGGCCGCACCGACAATAGAAGGGGGAAAACTGACAATGGAAGCACAAAGGGCAATCGCCGAGCTGGGCGTGTTGATCTATCCCGGCGCGCAGATGGCGGCGGTGCATGGGTTGACGGACCTGTTCGGGGTGGCCAACCGTATCGCTGCAGAGCACCAGGCGGCGCGCTTGCCTTTGTTGCGGATCAGCCATTGGCAGGTCGATGGCGAACAGGCGCCCGTTCGTGTCTATGACAGCCATCCCGCTGCGGACAGCGCATTGGTAGCGGTGTTGATTCCGCCGTCGATTGCCGGCTTCACCGAAGCCCAGGCGCCGCATGCGCTGCTGCGTTGGCTTCGCCAGCAGCACGCCAACGGCGCGACCCTGGGCGGTGTCTGCGTGGGCTCGCTGCTATTGGCTGAAAGCGGACTGCTGGACGGTCGCAGCGCCACCACCCATTGGACTTCCGCGAAAACCTTCGCCGAGCGCTACCCGGCGATCAAGCTCAAGGCTGATACGCCCATCGTCGATGACGGCGACCTGATTACCACGGCCGGGCTGATGGCGTGGTCTGAATTGGGTCTGCGCCTGGTCAATCGTCTGCTGGGCCCGAGCATTGCCACCGGCACTGCGCGTTTCCTGGTGGTGGAACACAGCGACAGCGCCAGTGAGTGTGGCAGCAATTTCGCCCCGATTCTCAACCATGGCGATGCCGCGATCCTCAGGGTTCAACACTGGCTGCAAAGCACGGGTGCCACCGATGTCTCGCTGACGGCGATGGCTGAACGGGCAGGGCTGGAGGAGCGGACGTTCCTACGGCGATTCCGTGCGGCAACCGGGCTTAAGCCGACGGAGTACTGCCAGCACCTGCGAGTCGGCAAGGCCCGGGAAATGCTCGAATTCACCAACGGCACCATCGATCACATCGCCTGGACCGTGGGATATCAGGATCCGGGGGCGTTTCGTTCGACATTCAAGAAGATTACCGGACTGGCCCCCAGTGATTACCGGGCGCGGTTTGGGGTGATGCCGAGTGCGGCCCCCCGATAGAAGCATCACCCTGCGGGAGTGCCAAAATGCTCGAGTCGTGCAAAATGCCAGAGTCCTGATACCCGTCGTGCAGAATAAAGCAGGCGCGACGCTATGCTTTTTGCACAACCGATTGATTTTAAAACCGTTATTTTCGAGGGACGATTGGCCTGAACCCTGCACCCCATCAGCTACATTCATTTAGCGACAATTGAAGGGGGACGCATGACCCCAACCAACCGCAAAAAACTGGTAGTCGCCCATTCGGTCCGCCCCGATGCGCCGCAGCACGAAGTCGAAACCAATCGCGCCCTGGCCCGTTGTCTGGCGCAAATCCTCGGGCTCAAATACGGCGGCAGCTACGACCCGCAGGTGCATGGCGGGCGGGACATCTATTTGTTGCCGACCCAGACCCTGGTGGGCGCCGCTGCCGCCCGGCAGTTGGGCGTCAAGGGACCAGAGGATTTATGGGGCGGATACGTCGAGCACGATTTCATCTGCACCAAGGCCATCAGCCATGGTTTGTTGAACAGGCATGCCCATGCACCGCAAGGCTGGGCGCCGATGTTTTCCGAACGGGTGCGCACGGTAGTGCTCGACGGTCTCAGTGTTTTCTCCTTCGACGATGCACGGCCGGCGGCGGAGCATCTGCTCTACAGCGGTCCGATCCGTATGAAGCCAATTCATGCCTGTGCGGGGCGCGGCCAGGAAGTCATCACTAGCCTCGACCAGTTCGACGAAATCCTCGCCCGTCCTGAAGCCAAGGCGCTGTTCAGTGAAGGTGTGGTACTGGAGCAGGACCTGGACCAGGTGATTACCCACAGCGTCGGGCAGAGTTTCATCGGCGCCAGGTTGCTCAGTTATTGCGGTGATCAATACTTGACCAAAGACGCTCATGGCGAAGAGGTCTATGGTGGTTCGAACCTGCTGGTGGTGCAGGGTGGCTACGACGATCTGCTGGCGCTGGATTTGCCTGACGATGTGCGATTGGCGATCAGGCAGGCCAAGGTGTTCGACGCGGCCGCCGATGAAGCCTATCCCGGTTTCTACGCCTCGCGGCGCAATTACGACATCGCCCAGGGAATTGCCAGTGACGGCCAGCGACGCAGCGGCGTGCTCGAGCAATCCTGGCGCATGGGCGGGGCCAGCAGCGCGGAAGTGGCAGCGTTGCAGAGCTTCGTCAACGATCCGGGGATGCGCGCGATTCTTGTGTCTTCGGTGGAAACCTACATCGATCAGCCACTGCCGGCGGACGCCATCGAGGTGTACCGAGGGCCAGCGGAAAACAGTGATTTTCTTCTCAAGTACGTAACGGTCAAATCCTATGACGGCTAGAAGCGAAAGCATTCAAATCGACATCGACGACGAACAGATGAGTGGGACTTTCCTGAGCCCCAAATCAAAAGTCCCTGGCGTGCTGTTCGTGCACGGTTGGGGGGGTAGCCAGGAGCGAGATCTGGAGCGGGCGAAAGGCATCGCCGGTCTGGGGTGCGTATGTTTGACCTTCGACCTGCGCGGGCATACCGGCGGCACGGGTATTCCGTTGACCCGCGTGACCCGTGAAGACAATCTGCGTGACCTGCTGGCGGCCTACGACCGCTTGTTGGCGCACCCGGCGCTGGATACCTCGGCGATTGCCGTGGTCGGCACCAGTTACGGCGGATACCTGGCCTCGATCCTCACCTCGCTACGGCCGGTGCGCTGGCTGGCCCTGCGAGTGCCGGCGCTGTACCGCGACGATCAATGGCATACGCCCAAGCGCGATTTGGACAAGCTCGATCTGCGCGATTACCGCAGCACGCTGGTGCGCGCCGACAGCAATCGGGCACTGCATGCCTGTTCGCAATTCACGGGTGATGTGTTGTTGGTACAGTCCGAAACCGATGATTACGTGCCTCACGCGACCATCATGAGTTATCGCGCGGCGTGCCAGCAGACACACTCGCTGACCCACCGCATCATCGACGGCGCCGATCATGCGCTGAGCGATCCGGTTTCACAGCAGGCCTACACCTCGATCCTGGTGGACTGGATAACGGAAATGGTGGTGGGTGAACGGTTGAGCATTATTCAGTCAAAATGAATAGTAGTGTCGCTCATGACGCCTTCGCGAGCAGGCTCGCTCCCACAGGGGAATGCATTTCAAATGTGGGAGCGAGCC
>NZ_JBYTEO010000055.1:37351-46762 GCF_058791355.1 Pseudomonas sp. EB271-G4-1 | reverse complement strand
GCCGCAGGCTGCGATCTTTTGATCTTGAAAAATCAAAAGATCGCAGCCTGCGGCAGCTCCTACAGTGGTATCCGAGGCACCGTTAAATCACGGGAGGGTTGGGGCCCAGCAGCAGCTCCTGCTCACGCTCACACAACTCCACCACGTAATCCCACATCACTCGCAACCGCACCGACTTGTGCAACTCGCGACGGGTACTGATCCAGTAACTGCGCAGGATGCTCTCCTGGGGGAGCAACGGCACAAGGCCAGGATCGGCACTGGCCATGTAGCACGGCAGCACGGCGATCCCAAGACCTGCGCGCGCGGCCTGTTGCTGGGCGATGACGCTGGTGCTGTGGAACACCACCTGCGGGTTGCGGCAGAAGCTGTTGAGGAACATCAATTCCTGGCTGAACAGCAAATCGTCGACGTAGCCGATCCAGGCATGGCGCCCCAGGTCTTCACGATTGCGCAGCGCCGGGGAGCGGTCGAGGTAGTCCTGGCTGGCGTAGAGCGCCAGGCGATAGTCCGCCAATTTGCGCGTGACCAGCATGTCGGCGGCCGGGCGTTCCAGGTGGATGCTGATTTCCGCCTCGCGATTGATAATGCTGACAAAGCGCGGCACCGCCACCAGCTCCACTTCCAGTCCGGGGTAGCGCTCGAACAGTCCGTTCATGCGGCTGGCAAGGAACATGATGCCCAGCCCTTCCGTCACCCCCACCCGGATCTTGCCCAGCGGCGCCGTGGATTGGGTGATTTCTTCCTGCGCCAGCAGCGCGACGTTCTCCATCGCCTCGGCGTGCTTGAGCAATGCTTCGCCCGCCGGGGTCAGCTCATACCCCTGGGCATGCTGCACGAACAGTGCGGTGCCCAGGTTCTTTTCAACGGCCTCGATGTGCCGCGCCACGGTGGCATGGGTGGTGTTCAAACGGCGCGCAGCAGTGAGCAAACGCCCGCTTCGCTGTAGCTCGAGAAAGAACCGCAGGTCATTCCAGTCGAACATCGTCCATCCCTTGGTCAGCGTTGTTTAAAAACGAACAGTAGCTGGGTAAAAACTAACATTCTTTTAACGAAAGCTAACAACTAGGATGGTCCCCAACAAGAACAACAAGCGAGGTCAGGGATGCACGCTTCCCTTGATGAATACGACTACATCGTGGTTGGGGCCGGGCCGGCCGGCTGTTTACTGGCCAATCGCCTGTCGACCAACCCGCAACACCGCGTGCTGCTGCTCGAAGCCGGCGGTCGCGACAATTACGCCTGGATCCACATCCCGGTGGGCTACCTGTTCTGCATCGGCAATCCGCGAACCGACTGGTGCTTCAAGACCGAGGCGCAACCGGGCTTGCAAGGTCGTACCCTGAGTTACCCACGCGGCAAGGTACTGGGCGGCTGTTCGTCGATCAACGGCATGATCTACATGCGCGGCCAGGCCGGCGACTACGATGGCTGGGCGGCAGACGGCAACCCTGGCTGGCGTTGGCAAGACGTGCTGCCGTTGTTCAAGAAGAGCGAAAACCATTTTGCCGGCGAGTCAACGTTTCACGGCGCCAGCGGCGACTGGCGGGTTGAACGCCAGCGCCTGTCCTGGCCGATTCTGGATGCTTTCCGCAGCGCCGCCGAACAAAGCGGCATCGCCAGCATCGACGACTTCAACCAGGGCGATAACGAAGGTTGCGGCTATTTCCAGGTCAACCAGAAGGCGGGCATCCGCTGGAATGCAGCCAAGGCCTTTCTCAAACCGATCCGCCAGCGCCCCAACCTGACGGTGCTGACCGGTGTCGAGGTCGACCGCGTAATGCTGGAAAACGCTCGTGCTTCGGCGGTCAGCGCCCGCTGGCAGGGCCAGGCCAAGACTTTCAAGGCGCGCAAGGAAATCGTCCTGTGCGCCGGTTCCGTCGGTTCACCGAGCATCCTGCAGCGTTCCGGCATCGGCCCTCGCCCACTGCTGCAGCGCCTGGGCATCGGTGTAGTCCATGAACTGTCCGGCGTTGGCGGCAACTTGCAGGACCACCTGCAACTGCGGCTGATCTACAAGCTGGAGAATGCCCGAACGCTCAATCAAATCGCCGGCAGCCTGTGGGGCAAGATGGGCATGGGCCTGCGTTATCTGTATGACCGCAGCGGTCCGTTGTCGATGGCGCCGAGTCAGTTGGGGGCCTTTGCGCGTTCAGGGCCCGAGCAAACCTCGGCCAACCTCGAGTACCACGTGCAGCCGCTGTCGCTGGAGCGCTTTGGTGAGCCGTTGCACGCCTTCCCGGCCTTCACCGCATCGGTTTGCGATCTGCGTCCGCAAAGCCGGGGCACGGTGCAGATCCGCTCTGCCGATCCACAACAAGCGCCGCTGATCCAGCCCAATTACCTGAGCCACCCGGAAGACTTGCGGGTCGCCGCCGATGCCATCCGCCTGACCCGGCGCATCGTTGCCGCGCCGGCCCTGAGGGCGTTCAAACCGGTCGAGTACCTGCCCGGCGACAGCCTGCAGAGCGAAGAACAGCTGCATGAAGCCGCCGCGCGGATCGGCACGACGATTTTCCATCCGGTCGGCACCTGCCGCATGGGCAGCGACGCGGACGCGGTGGTCGATGCAGAACTGCGCGTGCACGGCATTCCCGGCCTGCGCATCGCCGATGCCTCGATCATGCCGCGCATCACCTCGGGCAACACCTGCTCGCCTACGCTGATGATCGCGGAGAAGGCTGCACAACTGATCCTCAACCCCGACACAAGGAGCATCACCCCGGAAAAGGAACTGGCCACACACCCGTGAACCCTGCACGGACACTGTAGGAGCGAGCATGCTCGCGATGGCCGTCAACGATGACGCTGGAAACCTGACACCCCGCGGTGCTCTCAGGTGCATCGCGAGCATGCTCGCTCCTACGGGTAACGGGTACACCCCGATTTATGGATAAACGCGGCGCCCGCCCACAAGGAAAGCGCCGACAGTGGAACAACAAAAACAATCACTGTGAGGGATACCGATATGTCAGAACACGTTCAGCCCCTGGAAGCCGTGCGTAGCGCGGGCACCAGCCAGGAAACCCAGAAAGTCATCTTCGCCTCGTCGCTCGGGACGGTTTTCGAGTGGTATGACTTTTTCCTCTACGGCGCCCTCGCGGCGGTGATCAGCAAACAGTTCTTCGCCGGGGTCAACGACACCACCGCGTTCATCTTTGCCTTGATGGCGTTCGCCGCCGGCTTCATTGTCAGGCCATTCGGCGCCCTGGTGTTCGGCCGGTTGGGCGACATGATCGGGCGCAAATACACCTTCCTCGCCACCATCGTGCTGATGGGCCTGGCAACCTTCTGCGTCGGCCTGCTGCCCAATTACGCGAGCATCGGCATCGCCGCGCCGATCATCCTCGTGGTGCTGCGCATGCTCCAGGGCCTGGCACTGGGTGGTGAATATGGCGGCGCCGCGACCTACGTGGCAGAGCACGCGCCGATGGGCAAACGTGGCTTCCACACCAGCTGGATCCAGTCCACCGCCACCCTGGGCCTGTTGCTGTCGCTGCTGGTGGTACTGGGTTGCCGCTATTTCACGGGCGATCAGTTCGAAGTTTGGGGCTGGCGCATTCCGTTTCTGTTTTCGATCATCCTGCTGGGCATCTCGACCTGGATTCGCCTGAGCCTGCACGAGTCGCCTGCGTTCGTGAAAATGAAAGAGGAAGGCAAACTCTGCAAGTCGCCGATCCGCGATTCCTTCGGCAAGTGGGAAAACCTCAAGGTGGTATTGATCGCCCTGTTCAGCATCAACGCCGGGCAAGCGGTGACCTTCTATGCTGCGCAGTTCTATGTGCTGTTCTTCCTCACCCAGTTCCTGAAAATGGACCCCGCAGTGGCCAACGGTTTGCTGATCGTCAGTGTGACCATCGGTGCACCCTTCTTCATTTTCTTTGGCTGGCTATCGGACAAGGTCGGGCGCAAACCGGTACTCATGCTGGGCCTGCTGCTCGCCACCGTGTTGTACTTCCCGATCTTCAAGACCCTGGCCCACTACGCCAACCCGGCCATCGACCAGGCCAGCCGCCAGGCGCCGATTACCGTGCTCGCGGACCCGGCCACCTGCACCTTCCAGTTCGACCCGGTAGGCAAGGCGAAATTCGACAGCCCATGCGACAAGGTCAAGACCTTCCTGGTCAAGCAAGGCCTGCCGTACCAGAGCGCAGCAGCCCCGGCCGGCAGCGATGTGCAGGTCAGCGTCGGTGACATGAAGATCGACGGTTTCGACGAAGCCGCCCTGCGTGGCGCGGTGACCCTGGCGGGTTACCCACAACAGGCCGACATGCAGCAGATCAACAAACCAATGATCGTGGCCCTGATCGTCGCGCTGATCATCATCTCCGCCATGTGCTACGGCCCGCTGGCGGCGCTGATGGTCGAACTGTTCCCCACCCGTATCCGCTACACCTCGATGTCCCTGCCCTACCACATCGGTAATGGCTGGTTCGGCGGTTTCCTGCCGACCGTGTCATTTGCCCTGGTGGTGTACACCGGCGACATCTTCTATGGGCTGTGGTATCCGGTGCTGATCACCGGGGTGAGCCTGGTGGTGGGGATGTTGTGCCTGCGAGAGACACGTAACGTCGATCTGGATAAGAACTGATTGAAAATCAAAAGATCGCAGCCTTCGGCAACTCCTACCCTGGAATGCGTTCCCCTGTAGGAGCTGCCGCAGGCTGCGATCTTTTAATGGCAATGGCGACTCACTCGTCGAGTTCAACGAGCTCAAATTTCACCTGATCTGGATAAAACGCCATGTATTCGCGTATCTGTGCAACCGAGACTTTCGGATTCTCGTAACTCCACACCGCATTAGCCCCTTCATGTCCCGGCACCTGCAAACTGAAATAGCTGGCATCGCCCTTGTACGGGCAATAGCTGGTGTGGTCGGTGCGGGCGAAATATCTCTCGTCGATGTCTTCTCGCGGGACGTAATACACCGGAGGGTAATTGGCTTCCAATAGCACCAACGCACGTGAAGATGCAGCCACCTGGATACCGTGGAACTTCACCAACAGGCAGCCTGGCTGCTCGGCGATGGTGATGACAGGGCTGGGACCGGAGCTTTTCATGGAAAACAATCCTCATGACAGAAGTTGACCTGCAGGAGCGTGGCTTGCCCGCGTTGGGCCGCGCAGCGACCCCAAAACCTGAGACTACGACGTATCAGGTATAACTCAGATTCCCCGATAACGATGGCCTCACAGCTAAACGGCCTGCGCAATCAAACGCAACGTAAAAACTGTACATCCATACAGATAAAGATTGCTCTCGCGCTCCTCTCACGCCATCCTGTGCACTTGCTCACATTGATCGACGATGGTGGTTATGCGGCTTTACCTCTGTGAAAAACCTTCCCAGGCCAAAGACATTGCGGCCGTCCTCGGCGCGCGGCGACGTGGCGACGGCTGCTGGCTGGGAACGGACGTCACAGTGACCTGGTGCATCGGCCACCTTTTGGAAACCGCGCCCCCGGATGCCTATGACGCGCGCTACAAGCGATGGGTACTGGCAGACCTGCCGATCATTCCCGACCAATGGAAGATGACCGTAAAGCCGCGCACGGCCAGCCAATACAAGGTGGTCAAGCGCCTGCTCGGCGAAGCACGCGAACTGGTCATTGCCACCGACGCCGACCGCGAGGGCGAAATGATCGCCAGGGAACTGGTGGAGCATTGCCGCTATCGCGGCCCGATCCAGCGATTGTGGCTGTCGGCGCTGGACGATGCCTCGATCCGCAAGGCCCTCGCCGCCCTCAAGCCCGGTGCGCAGACCTTCAGTCTTTACCATTCGGCGCTGGGGCGCTCCCGGGCCGACTGGCTGATCGGCATGAATATGAGTCGGCTATTCACCTTGTTGGGACGCCAGTCCGGGTACCAGGGTGTCCTGCCGGTCGGCCGGGTGCAGACGCCTACCTTGCGCCTGGTCGTGGATCGCGACCGCAGCATCGCTGCCTTCGTGCCCGTGCCCTACTGGGCTGTCGAGGTGCAGTTGCTGCACGACGGCACCGCCTTCACAGCACAATGGCGAGCCGCCTCCGAGGTGTGCGACGACCAGGATCGCTGCCTGAATCAGGCGCTGGCGCAACGAGCGGCAGCGGCCATGCTTGCCGCCGCAAGCGCCAGGGTCATCAAGCTGCGCACCGAACGGATGCGCGAAGTGGCGCCGCTGCCATTCGACCTCGGCACCTTGCAGGAAGTCTGCTCGAAAAAGCTCGGGCTCGGTGCCCAGGAAACCCTCGACATCGCCCAGGCGCTCTACGAAACCCACAAGGTCATCACCTACCCGCGTAGCGACTGCGGCTACTTGCCACTCAGCCAGCACAGCGAAGCACCGGGCATCCTGGCGGCGCTACGCCAGGCCGACCCGGCACTGAATGCCTTGCACGATTATTTGGAACCCCAGCGTCGTTCACGGGCCTGGAACGATGCCAAGGTCAGCGCGCACCACGGCATCATTCCCACCGCCGCGGCAAAAAACCTCGAACGCCTGGCAGGCAAGCAACGCGCGGTCTACACCTTGATCCGCGCCCGTTACCTGGCGCAGTTCCTGCCCAACCACGAGTTCGACCGCACCCAGGCCGACTTCGATTGCGCTGGCGAGGCCTTGCGTGCAGTCGGCAAGCAAATCGTCGAACCTGGCTGGAAACGCGCCTTGCCCGAAGCCCTTGCACCCGCCAAGGGCCGCGAAGCACCCGCGCCGCAAACCCTGCCCAACCTCAGGGAAGGCATTGATTGCGCGGTGGCTGACGTGCAACTCAAGGACCTCTGGACACAACCGCCCAAACCCTTCACCGAAGGCGACCTGATCAAGGCCATGAAGAACGTCGCCAAACTGGTGGAAGATCCATTGCTCAAGCAAAAACTCAAGGACACCACCGGCATCGGCACCGAAGCGACTCGAGCCTCGATCATCCAGGGGCTGTTCGACCGTGGCTACCTGATCAAGAACGGCAAGGCGCTTGCCGCGACCCCGGCCGCTTTCAGCCTGATCGATGCGGTACCGCGGGCCATTGCCGACCCGGGCACCACCGCCATCTGGGAACAGGCCCTGGACATGGTGCAGAGCGGGGAAATGAGCCTGGACGAGTTCGTCACCAAACAGGCTGCCTGGATGAGCAAGCAAGTCAGTCGCTGCGCCGGCCTGAGCCTCACCATCAGCGGCCCCGCCAGCCCTGCCGGGCGCGGTGCAACGCCTTGGAAAAACAAACGCAAGCCGGCCAAGCGCAAGCCTGCAGGCACCAGCAAACGTGGGACAAAAACGGCCCTGTAGGAACCGTCTCGCGGGCGATGGTGGTTCGTCATGCGCGGTTTTCATATCTGCGCCGCTTTTGCATTTCTGTGCGACAGATCCCACTTCAGGGGCTCCCCACCTCTCCCTCGCAGTGTTAGCTTGCGGATGTTTCTGATCTAACGATCAGATATTTCCTACAAGACACCTGCAAAGGAATGCCCCCAGCAATGGACTTTTCACTCAAGCACCTGGCCGCAGCTACCCTGGTGGTCGCCAGCCTGTCCTCGTTCACCAACGCTGCACAGGCCAACATCACCCCGCAACAGAATGCGATCATCCTCAAGACGTTCAGCGATACCTCGGTAAAGGATTTCCGCCAGTTCCTGAAAAGCCTGGCCAAGCGCGATATCGCCAAGACTGACGATCTTGGCACGGCCATCAGTGCCTTCCTCGATAACAAGACACTGTCCCCTGAGCAGCAAAACCAGATCTATCGCCTGCTTGGCCTCTACACACGGGTGAAATACGGCAGCGCGGCTACGCAAACCCTGCGTGAACTGGTAGCCATCCCGACCGTGCGCGTGGACGGCGTTGCCCAACACGACAATCCCGAGTTCATCAAGATCGCCGAGAAGATCAAGGGCCTGGCCCAGGGGTTCAACCTGAGCTTTCGCAACATCGACAACCGCGTTTATGAAATTTCCCTGGAAGGCGCTGGTGATGAAGTCGTCGGCATTCACGCCCATGCCGACGTGGTGCCGGTGACGCCAGAGAATTGGGTGCTGCAGGATGGCACCCGTCTCGATCCATTCAAGGTCACCCTGGTGGGCGATCGCATGTATGGCCGGGGTACGGAAGATGACAAGAACGGCATCGTGGTCACGCTCTACGCCATGAAGGTCATCAAGGAAGAGAAGCTGCCGCTGGCCAGGAACTTCAAGCTGCTGGTAGACACCACCGAAGAAACCACGGGCGACGCCATCCCCTATTATTTCGAACGCAACCCGACGCCCAACTACAACCTGGCGCTGGATGGCGGCTACCCGGTGGTGATTGCCGAGAAAGGCTACGGCACGGTCATGGCCAGCTTCGCCAAGCGCAAGGCTCAAGGCAAGGGCGCTGAAATCACTGCGATGACAGGCGGCCTGGCGACCAACCAGATTCCGTCGACCTCGGTCGCCACCCTGGTGGCGGACAATCCCGCAGAACTGGCGGCCAGCCTGCAGAAGGCCGGTACAGAGTACGCCATGCGCAAGGGTGGCAACTTCGACGTCGCCGCCAAGGTGGTCGGCAATGACGTCATGCTGACCGTCACTGGTGTGTCCGCCCACTCCTCCGAACCCGAGTCCGGCATCAACCCGGTGGCGAGGATGCTGGACTTCATCAACAGCCTCGACGGCAAGGTCGCGCTCAAGCACAACCACATCACCGACGCCGCCCGCTACGCCGCCGACAACTGGGGGCTGGATTACCTGGGGGGTAAATTGGCAGTGGGTTTCGCCGATGAGTTCATGGGCCCGCTCACCACCTCCCTGACTTATGTCGGGATGGATGACAAAACCTTCAAGCTTGCAGTCAACCTGCGAGTACCGAAGGGCAAATCCCCGCAAGTACTGAAATCCGAAATCGCCACGAAACTGGATGCCTGGAGCAAGAACAGCAACATTATACCGGCCTTCGACTTCTCCATCGCCGAGCCGATGTACCGCAATCCCGAGGGTGAATGGGTCAAGGCCCTGCTCGCCGTGGCCAGCGAAAACCTCGGCATGGAGCACAAGTTCGGCACCTCCGCCGGCGCCACCTCGGTGCACGAACTGCCCAACGGCGTGCAATTCGGCCTGGCCATGCCGGACGTCAAATACACCGGTCACAACGACAACGAGTTCAAGACCACCGAGCAGTTCCTGCTTGACCTGCAAATCGTGACCGAGATGATGAGCCGCATCGGGCAGTTGCCGAAGCTTTGATTCACCTGGCGGGGTCGCTACGTCACGGCGCCCCCACCTTCCCCATGTATAGGCCCGCTTTGCGGCGATCCGATTTGCCGGCGAACCAGACGCCGCGGTGTACCTGTTGCACCGCGTCATCGTTCTTCGCGCTGTAGGAGCCAGGCTTGCCGGCGAACCAGACGCCGCGGTGTACCTGTTGCACCGCGTCATCGTTCTTCGCGCTGTAGGAGCCAGGCTTGCC
>NZ_JBYTEO010000055.1:0-37253 GCF_058791355.1 Pseudomonas sp. EB271-G4-1 | reverse complement strand
GACGCCGCGGTGTACCTGTTGCACCGCGTCATCGTTCTTCGCGCTGTAGGAGCCAGGCTTGCCGGCGAACCGGGCGCCGCGGTGTACCTGTTGCACCGCGTCATCGTTCTTCGCGCTGTAGGAGCCAGGCTTGCCGGCGAACCGGGCGCCGCGGTGTACCTGTTGCACCGCGTCATCGTTCTTCGCGGGCAAGCCTCGCTCCTACAGGCGAACCAGTCGCTGCCCGTTCACTCCCACAGACACATCAGGAATAACTGTTCACCAACACTATTTCCCCAACGTTCTAGCCTGAACTGACAACGCCATGATCAAGGAAGATGCACCATGCCAACCATTCACCAGGCGCATCGATTGCGCACCGGGCGCTTTTCAGCGCCGGGGCAGATCTATCTGGTCACAACCGTCGTTCAGAACCGGGACCCCGTATTCAGGGACTTCATGCAAGGCCGGCTCGTGGTCGATGCATTGAAGAAGGCGCAGGAAGAAGAGCTGGTGCTTTCGCTGGCCTGGGTTGTCATGCCGGACCATCTCCATTGGCTGTTCGAGCTCAAAAACAACACGCTTACTTGCATAATGGCGAGGACAAAATCACGCATTACACTTGCATTGAATCGTTCGCTCGAGCGCGATGGTTCACTCTGGCAACATGGCTTTCATGACCGAGCGATCCGCAGGGATGAAGACCTGCCGGCGGTGGCGCGCTATATCGTGGCCAATCCGCTGCGAGCGGGATTGGTCGAGAAAATTGGGGACTATCCGTTGTGGGATGCCGTGTGGCTGTAGGAGCTAACTGCTGCGGTGTGCCTGCTCCAACGCGTTCTTCGCGGGCAATCGGATCGCCGCACCGCTGACGCCTATAGGACTTTGCACGCGCTCCCGATTTACCTGCCAAAACGTTAATTCCCCACCCTCACCGGTCTGCGGTAGCACACGTACATCGTTGCAGATCAGCACTGATATCCGCGCCCCGGCGTTCGAACGCGTGAAATGCGTGTAACGCTAAGTCAAGCGAACAGCGTCAAGGCACAGGCCAGTGAGTTTCGGCGCAAAATTCGTATACCATATCTCTAACTCAATCCGAACGACCGCCGCCGTGAACTCACCCAAATTCAACGCTCCCGACTTGGGCAATGCGCCTTCGACATCGGAAATCATCACTCGCCATCTGCGTGACGCCATCGTCGCGGGGCATTTCGCCGAAGACGAGCCTATTCGCCAGGACGACATCGCCCGGCAGTTCAACGTCAGCAAGATCCCGGTCCGCGAGGCCCTCAAGCGTCTGGAAGCCGAAGGCCTGGTGATGTTCCAGCGCAATCGCGGGGCAATGGTCACTCGGGTGTCCGATGCCGAACTGGCACAGATGTTCGAAGTGCGCATGTTGCTCGAAGACAAGGTGCTGCGCCTGGCCATTCCCAACATGACCGAAGACACATTCGCCCGCGCCGAACGCATCTGCCAGGAGTTCATCGGCGAAGATGACGTGGGACGCTGGGCTGAGCTCAACTGGGAACTCCACGCCTGTCTCTACGAACCGGCGCAACGTCCGTTTCTGGTGAGCCTGATCCGTTCGGTCAACGACAAACTGGAACGTTATCTGCGGATGCAGATGAGCCTCTCCTCCGGGAAGGAACGGGCCGACCACGAGCACCGGGAGATCGTCGAAGCCTGTCGCGCCGGTGACGTCGACCGGGCAGTGAAGCTGCTCGACGAACACATCGCCGGGGTCTGCAAAACGTTGTTCGAGCACCTGCCCCACCACCCTTGACCGTCTGCTTGATTGTGCTGATTTCGTCATCGGCGCAGGATAAAACCATCAAGCCGCCAAACCCTCGCACGGGCCACTCTTGCGTTCACTCATCTGAACGGACGTGGCCCTGTCATGAAACGCATCACCGTGATCGACTCCCACACTGGCGGCGAACCCACCCGCCTGGTGACCGGCGGTTTTCCCGACCTGGGTACCGGCAGCATGGCCGAACGGCTTCGGCGACTGGCTGAACACCATGATCAATGGCGCGCCGCCTGCGTGCTCGAACCACGGGGCAGCGACGTGCTGGTCGGCGCATTGTTGTGCGAACCGGTCGACCCCGCTGCCTGCGCCGGAGTGATTTTCTTCAACAATACCGGCTACCTTGGCATGTGCGGCCACGGCACCATTGGCTTGGTGGCGTCGCTGGCACACTTGGGCAAGATCGGTCCGGGCGTGCACAGCATCGAAACACCGGTCGGTACGGTACAGGCCACCTTGCACGACGACTACTCCGTCAGCGTGCGCAACGTGCCGGCCTATCGTTATCGCAAAGCCGTAGCCTTGCAGGTGCCGGGGATCGGCCAGGTGGTCGGCGATATCGCCTGGGGGGGCAACTGGTTTTTCCTGATCGCCGAACATGGCCTGCGGGTCGACAGTGACAACCTGGAGGCGTTGACCGCTTACACCTACGCCGTGCAGCAAGCACTGGACATTCAGGGGATACGCGGTGAAGACGGCGGGTTGATCGACCACGTCGAACTGTTCGCCGATGACGCCCAGGCCGACAGCCGCAACTTTGTGCTCTGTCCCGGCAAGGCCTACGACCGTTCGCCCTGCGGCACCGGTACCAGTGCCAAGTTGGCGTGCCTGGCGGCCGACGGCAAATTGCAACCGGGACAGATCTGGCGTCAGGCAAGCGTGATCGGCAGCGAGTTCGAGGGCTCCTACGAACGTCATGGCGAGCGCATCGTACCGACCATTCGCGGCCGCGCTTTTATCAGTGCCGAAGCCAGCCTGATCATTGAACAGGCCGACCCGTTCGCCTGGGGCATTCGCCCATGAACCAAGGCCTGGTGGCCGATGTGATCGTGATCGGTGCAGGTATCATCGGCGCCGCTTGTGCCCAGGCGCTGGCCCGGCGCGGCTTGCGCGTGCTGGTATTGGACGCTGGCCTGCACGGCGCGACAGCCGCTGGCATGGGCCATTTGCTGGTGCTCGATGACAACCCTGCCGAACTGGCCCTGAGCCAATACTCAGTGCAACGCTGGCGCGAACAGGCCCCGCAACTGCCCGATAGCTGCGCTTATCGCAGCAATGGCACATTGTGGCTGGCGGCCAATGCCGAGGAAATGGCGGTGGCCCAAAGCAAACACATGAACCTTCAAGCCCGGGGCGTTACCTGCGAGCTGATCACCGGCAACGCCTTGCATGCCCGTGAGCCGGAATTGCGCGATGGCCTGGAGGGTGGTTTGTTGATCAACGGCGACGGCATTCTCTATGCCCCGGCGACCGCCAACTGGATGCTCGACACTCCGGGCATCGAACAACGGCGGGCACGGGTCAGCGAGCTCGATGGCAACCGCGTGCGACTCGATGATGGCCAGTGGTTGAACGCTGAAGCGGTCATTTTGGCCAACGGCATCCAGGCCAATGACTTGTGCCCCGAGTTGCCGATCGAACCGAAGAAGGGCCACCTGCTGATCACCGACCGCTACCCCCGCAAGGTCACCCACACGCTGGTGGAACTGGGTTACGTCACCAGCGCCCACAATGCGACGGGACCGTCGACCGCCTGCAACATTCAGCCCCGCCCCACCGGGCAATTGTTCATTGGTGCTTCGCGACAATTCGGCACCACCGACCCGCAGGTCGAAGGTTGGATGCTCGCGAAAATGCTCAAGCGCGCCACCGAATACATGCCGGGCCTGGCTCAACTCAACGGTATCCGCGCCTGGACCGGTTTTCGCGCCGCCAGCCCGGACGGCCTGCCGCTGATTGGCCAGCACCCCAAACGCAAAGGCCTGTGGCTGGCGGTCGGGCACGAAGGACTGGGGGTCACCACGGCGCCCGGGACTGCCGATTTACTGGTCGCGCAATTGTTCAATGAGACGCCGCCTCTGGCGGTACAACCCTATCTGCCGCAACGTTTTCTCGAAGAGGCCGCCTATGCTTGATTTGATCATGGATGGCCGCGCGCTGAAGGTGGCCGCGGGCACGACGGTGGCTGCTGCACTGGCACTGGCCGGCGACGGTTGCAGTCGCACTGCCGTCAGCGGTCAGCGCCGCGCACCGCTGTGCGGCATGGGCATCTGCCAGGAATGCCGGGTGACCATCGACGGTCGCCGCCGACTGGCCTGCCAAACGCTATGCCAGCAAGGCATGCAAGTGCAGACCCGAGCATGAACGAATACGCCGACCTGCTGATCATCGGCGCTGGCCCCGCCGGCATGAGTGCCGCCCTCGCCGCAGCGTCCAGTGGCGCGCGCATTGTGGTGCTCGACGACAACCCGCTGCCGGGCGGCCAGATCTGGCGCGACGGGCCACAGGCCAGCCTGCCGGATCAGGCCCGGCAGATGCGCGAGCGCCTGCAGGCCAACAGCAATATCCGCCACCATGCCGGCACCCGTGTAATTGCCCTCGCTGGTGCCAAGCAATTGCTGGTGGAAGACGCCGACCGAGGCTGGTTGATCGGCTATGACAAACTGATTCTATGTACCGGTGCCCGTGAATTGCTGCTGCCCTTCCCCGGCTGGACGCTGCCAAGAGTGACCGGCGCGGGCGGACTTCAGGCGCTGATCAAGGGTGGCCTGCCCGTGCAGGACGAGCGTGTGGTGATCGCCGGCAGCGGTCCGTTGCTACTGGCCAGCGCGGCCACTGCGAAACACAACGGTGCCCAGGTGCTGCGCATCGCCGAGCAGGCCTCTGCGGTCGCGGTCGCAGGATTCGCCCTGCAACTGCCGCGCTGGCCGGGCAAGCTGGTGCAATCTTTCAGTCTGTTCGACCGTCATTACCGCACCGGCAGCCATGTCGTGGCGGCCTTGGGCAACGATCGGCTGGAAGCTGTGCGATTGCGGCATCGGGGCAAAATCGTCGAATTGGCGTGTGATCGCCTGGCCTGTGGTTTCGGCCTGATTCCCAACACCCAACTCGGTCAGGCCTTGGGCTGCGCGCTCGATGGCTCGGCGCTTGCCGTGGATGCCTGGCAAACCACGAGCCACACCGACCACTACGCCGCTGGCGAATGCACCGGTTTCGGCGGCAGTGAGCTGGCACTGGTTGAAGGGGCAATCGCCGGGCATGTGGCGGTGGGTAACACCGCGGCGGCACGGAATTTGTGGCCACATCGCGCGCGCTGGCAGGGTTTCGCCAAGGCGTTGAACAGCGCCTTCGGCCTCGACCCGCAGCTCAAGTCGCTGGCGCAACCCGACACGCTGGTCTGTCGTTGCGAAGACGTACCCTACTCGGCACTGTCCGGGCACGTTGGCTGGCGCGAGGCCAAACTGGCCAGTCGCTGCGGCATGGGCGCCTGCCAGGGCCGGGTGTGTGGCGGTGCCTTGCAGTATCTGTTCGACTGGCAACCCACGGCGCCCCGGCCGCCGTTCAACCCGGCGCGCATCGAAACCCTGATGTGCCTGGATGACACGCCACCGGTGTAAACGCTCGCTTCGGGGTTTCGGGGGCGCTGCCGAGTCTTTATAGTCCCGGTAGTCGCCACCAGGCCCCTCTTGATATGTTCCCCTCACTCAATCATTTCAAACCCTGCGACCTGCCGACGCTGCTGAACAGTTTGCAGGCCATCGCGACGCTGCTCGATACCCTGACGGACGTGGTGTTTTTCATCAAGGACTGCGAGGCCCGCTACGTTTTCGTCAACCAGACCCTGGTCCGACGCTGTAGCTTCAAGCACAGTGACCAACTGCTGGGGCTGACAGCAGACCGTGTCTTCCCGGAGCGCTTTGGCCCGATTTACACCGAACAGGATCGACGGGTGTTGGCCACCGGACGCGAATTGGCCGACCAACTCGAACTGCACCTGTATTTCGGTAACCAGCCGGTCTGGTGCCTGACCCATAAACTCGCGCTGCGCGATGAACATGGGCAGATCGTCGGCCTGGCCGGCATTTCCCGTGACCTGCAGTTGCCCCAGTCCAACCACCCGGCGTTCCAGAAACTGGCAGCGGTGGACGCGCACATCCGTCGTCATTTTGCTCGACCTATCAGCCTTGCCGAACTGACGGCAATCGCGGGTTTTTCGGTTGCGCAACTCGAACGCCATTGCAAACGGGTGTTCCAGCTCACCCCACGGCAGATGATCCACAAGTCCCGGCTCGAAGAAGGTACGCGGTTGTTGCTGGAGAGCGACCTGCCCATCACCGAAATCGCCCTGCGCTGCGGCTACACCGACCACAGTGCTTTCAGCCGCCAGTTCCGTGCCCTCACCAGCCTTTCGCCCAGCCAGTTCCGCGATCGCGGTCGTTAAATGTTCCTTTAAGGGGCGCCCCGCACACAGGGTGCTCCCTTCTGTAACACCTGCCTGCCCGGCGGCACGACGCCGCTGCCCTGCTCCCGACTTGTAAACCGCCCTGACTCAAGGGCTGGAAAATATTTGCCGGTAAAAAGGCAAATCGGCACAACCGTTGCTATTGTTAATATCGTATACGAAATCCCCAATACGATATCTAACAGCACTTCCGACAACGAGGCCTCTATGAAAACCCCCGCATTTGCCGTAGCCCTCAGCGCTGTTCTCAGTACCACCTTCATCGCCACCGCACAGGCTGACAAACTCGACGACATCATCGGTTCCGGCAAGCTGCGCTGCGCCGTGACGCTGGACTTCCCGCCCATGGGTTTTCGAGATGCCAGCAACGCCCCGGCGGGTTTTGACGTGGACTATTGCACCGACCTGGCAAAGGTCCTCGGGGTCGAGCCCGAAGTGGTCGAAACACCCTTCCCGGACCGCATTCCGGCCCTGATATCCGGGCGGGCCGACGTGATTGTCGCCTCGACCTCCGACACCCTTGAGCGGGCCAAGACCGTCGGCCTGACCGTGCCGTACTTCGCCTTCCAGATGGTCGTCCTGACCCGCGACAACACCGGCATCAACAGTTTCGACGACATCAAGGGCAAGGCACTGGGCAACACCAGTGGCACCTATGAAGCCATTGCCCTGGAGAACGATGTGAAGAAATGGGGTACCGGTACCTTCCGTGCCTACCAGTCACAAAACGACACGCTGCTGGCGGTGGCCCAGGGTCATATCGACGCCACGGTGGTCACCAATACCGTCGCCGCCGCAACGATCAAGTCGGGTAAATACAAAAACCTGAAGATCGCCGGCAACGCGCCCTACACCATCGACTATGTCTCCCTGGGTACCAAGCGCAACGAGTACGGCCTGCTCAATTACCTCAACCTGTTCGTCAACCAGCAGGTACGCAACGGTCGCTACAAGGAGTTGTTCACCAAATGGGTCGGCACCGAGATTTCGCCGAGCGACCTGACCGTGCCAAAGGTCTACTACTGAGATGTCCGGCATGCCTAGGCCCACCTCTCTGACCGGTCGCAGCCTGGTCCCGGGCGCTGCCCAGGGTGCCCTGCTGTTTGCCGATGTCGGGCTGAGCTTCTGGGGCGGAGTCGACCCCTTGCGGGGTGAAATCATCGATCGTCACCATCCCCTCAGCGGCGAATACCTGAGCGGTCGAGTGCTCGCCATTCCCAGCGGACGCGGTTCGTGTACCGGCAGCAGTGTGCTGATGGAACTGATCAGCAACGGTCATGCGCCAGCCGCTCTGGTACTGGCCGAAGCCGATGAGATCCTGACCTTGGGCGTGCTGGTGGCACAGATGATTTTCGAGCGATCGCTGCCGGTGCTCTGCATCGGCAGCGAGGCCTTCGCCGCCTTGCGCGGCAAGGCCTTTGCCCGAATCGACGGTGCCAGTCTGGCCGTGTTCGATCGCATCCCCGTCGACAACTGGCAGCCATCCGAAACGCCGACGCAGGCTCGCGATACCAGCACAGCAATCGAACTCAGCGAGTTCGACCACGCGTTGCTCAACGGCGCGCATGGCAAAGCGGCGCAGATGGCCATGCAAATCGTCCTGCGCCTGGCCGAACTGCAAGGTGCCCAGCGTCTTATAGATGTTACCCAGGCGCACATCGACGGTTGCATTTACACCGGACCTGCGAGCCTGCGCTTTGCTCAACAACTGGTGCAGTGGGGCGCCAAGGTTCGGGTCCCCACTACCCTCAATTCAATATCCGTTGACCAGCGTCGTTGGCGCGAGCTGGGCATCGACCCACTGCTCGGCGAGCCGGCCAGCGCCGTGGGCGACGCCTACATGGCCATGGGTGCACAGCTCAGTTTCACCTGTGCGCCCTATTTGCTCGACAGCGCACCGAAGGCCGGCGACCAGATCGTCTGGGCCGAATCCAACGCGGTGGTTTACGCCAACAGCGTGCTCGGCGCACGCACCCTGAAGTACCCCGACTACCTGGATATCTGCATCGCCCTGACCGGCCGCGCGCCCCTGATCGGCTGCCATCTGGACGCGCCACGCAAAGCCCGCCTGCGCGTTGAATTGCCGGAATTGGCTGAACTCGACGATGCGTTCTACCCCTTGCTCGGTTACCACATCGGCGCACTCGCGGGCAGCCGGATCCCGCTGATAGTCGGCCTGGAACAACGCCAGCCAGACCTGGACGACCTGAAAGCCTTTGGCGCGGCGTTCGCCACCACGTCCGCCGCACCGCTGTTCCACATCGCCGGGGTCACGCCCGAAGCACTCGACCCGGCGCAGGTACTGGAGCCGGATACTCCGCTGCCCGTGGCAACGATCCGCCTGGAGGACCTGCTGGTCAGTTGGCGTGAGCTCAACAGCGCCAGGGACAACCGCGTGGAGGTGGTCTCGCTGGGTAACCCGCACTTCTCGCTCAGCGAGTTCGCCCGCTTGGCACAGCTGTGTCGCGACCGGGTCAAGCACCCCGAGGTGGTGCTCGCCATCACTTGCGGTCGTGCGGTGTTGGAGCAGGCCCGTGACGCCGGGTACATCGATGTCATTGAAACCTTTGGCGCCACCCTGGTGACCGATACCTGCTGGTGCATGCTCGGCGAACCGGTAATCCCGCGGGCCGCCACCACCTTAATGACCAATTCGGGCAAGTACGCCCATTACGCACCCGGCCTGGTGGGGCGCAACGTGCATTTCGCCAGCCTGGCCGAATGTGTCGATGCCGCCTGCACCGCCACCGCCAGCGGGCGTCTGCCGAGCTGGTTGCAACCTGCCTTGCCGATGGAGAACCGCTCGCATGTTTGACTACACCTTCCAATGGCGCACCGCGCTGCGCGCCTTGCCGGACATGCTCACCGGCGCGTGGGTTACGTTCGAGACCGCTGCGCTGTCGATGATTTTCGGTGTACTGATTGCCCTGGTCCTGACGGTCATGCGCGAAGCCAGGCACCCGCTGCTGCGTGGCATCGGCAACGGCTGGGTATCGATTGCCCGCAACACTCCGTCGCTGTTCCAGATTTACATCCTGTACTTCGGCCTCGGCTCACTGGGCCTGCATGTCAGCTCCTGGCTCGCGCTACTGGCCGGGATCACTTTCAACAACGCCGGTTATCTCGCGGAAAACTTCCGTGGCGGGCTCAAGGCGGTGCCCCACACCCAGGTACGTGCCGCGCGCTCACTCGGCATGAGTGCCTTCCAGACCTACCGCATGATCATCGTCCCGCAACTGCTACGAATCGTCTTCTATCCGCTCACCAATCAAATGGTGTGGGCGGTGCTGATGACATCGCTGGGGGTCATCGTCGGCCTTAACAATGACCTGACCGGAGTGACTCAGGAATACAACGTCAAGACCTTCCGCACCTTCGAATACTTCGCCATCGCAGCAGTGCTGTATTACCTGATTGCCAAGGCGATCGTCGCGGCAGCCCGGCTGATGGCCTGGCGGTTGTTCCGTTACTGAGGAGCTGTCCATGTTTTCCACCGAGTTTTCCTCCAATGACCTGTTGTTCCTGCTCGACGGCGCCTGGGTCACGCTGCAATTGACGTTCTGGGCGATCATTCTCGGTTCCATTGCAGGGCTGTTGTTCGGGTTGCTGCGCGCCCTGTTCCCACGGCTCAGCCTACCGCTGGCCTGGGTGCTGGACGTGTTTCGCAGCGTGCCGTTGCTGATCCAGTTCGTCCTGTTCAACTCGCTCAAAAGCATCGTCGGCCTGAACATCAGCGCCTTCAGCGTCGGTTGCATTGTGCTGGGGGTCTACACCGCGGCGTACTTTACCGAAATCGTGCGCGGCGGCGTGCTGTCGGTGCCGTTCACGGTGCGCCGCGCCAGTCGTTCGTTGGGCCTGAGCTTCCTGCAGGACCTGCGCTGGATCGTCCTGCCGATGGCCACTCGCGTGGCCTTTCCCGGCTGGCTGAACCTGGTGCTGGGCGTGATGAAGGACACCGCGCTGGTGATGTGGATCGGCATCGTCGAACTGCTGCGCGCCTCGCAAACCATCGTGACCCGCATCCAGGAACCGTTGGTGGTGCTATGCATCGCGGGCCTTATCTACTACGTCATGAGCCTGGTGGTCGCACGCCTGGGCGCTCGTCTGGAAAGAAGGTGGCAAGAAAATGATTGAGATCGAGAACGTACACAAATCCTTCGGCAATCTCGAAGTGGTCAAGGGAGTGAACCTCACGGTGAGCAAGGGCGAGGTGGTGTCAATCATCGGTGGCTCCGGTTCTGGCAAATCGACCTTGTTGATGTGCATCAACGGCCTGGAGCCAATCCAGAAAGGCAACATCCGGGTCGACGGCGTCGAGGTCCATCACAACGCCACCGACCTGAACCGCCTGCGGCAGAAGATCGGCATCGTGTTCCAGCAATGGAACGCTTTTCCGCATTTGACTGTGCTGGAGAACGTCATGCTGGCGCCGCGCAAAGTGCTGGGTAAAAGCAAGGCCTGCGCCGAGGAACTGGCGGTACGGCAGCTGACCCACGTGGGCCTGGGCGACAAACTCAAGACCTTCCCCGGCAAGCTGTCTGGCGGTCAGCAACAACGCATGGCCATCGCCCGCGCCCTGGCCATGTCACCGGACTACATGCTGTTCGACGAAGCCACCTCGGCTCTGGACCCACAGTTGGTCGGCGAAGTGCTGGATACGATGCGCATGCTCGCCGAGGACGGCATGACCATGGTGCTGGTGACTCACGAGATCCGCTTCGCGCGGGACGTGTCCGACCGCGTGGCGTTCTTTCGCAACGGTCTGGTGCATGAGATCGGCTCACCGGATCAGGTGATCGGCAATCCGGTGCATGCGGAGACGGCGGCGTTTCTCAAATCGGTGAAATAACCGGTGGCCCCTTCGCGAGCAGGCTCGCTCCCACAGGATCTGGTGGTGTACACACAATCACGAGCCAATCCATAAACCTGTGGGAGCGAGCCTGCTCGCGAAGGGGCCCGAACAGTCAACACAAGGAGCAGAGAATGCGTTCATCGAAAGTGATTCATGTAGTCAGTTGCCACGCCGAAGGTGAAGTCGGCGACGTCATTGTCGGCGGAGTCGCACCACCGCCCGGCGCCACGGTGTGGGAACAATCGCGCTGGATTGCCAAAGACGAAAACCTGCGCAACTTCGTACTCAACGAACCCCGGGGCGGAGTGTTCCGACACGTCAATCTGTTGGTGCCGGCCAAGGACCCGCGGGCGCAGATGGCCTGGATCATCATGGAGCCAGCGGACACGCCGCCGATGTCAGGCTCCAACTCATTGTGCGTGGCCACCGTGTTGCTCGACACCGGTATCGTGCCAATGACCGAACCGCAAACCCGGCTGGTGCTCGAAGCACCCGGCGGCCTGATCGAAGCCGTCGCCGATTGCCGTGATGGCAAGGTCGAACGGGTGGAAATCAAAAACGTGCCGTCCTTCGCCGATCGTCTCGATGCGTGGATCGAAGTGCAAGGTGTCGGCACGCTCAAGGTCGATACCGCCTACGGCGGCGACAGCTTTGTGATCGCCGATGCCCAGGACCTGGGGTTTTCAATCAGCCCCGATGAAGCGGCCGACCTGGTAGCGGTTGGGCTGAAGATCACCCGGGCCGCCAACGAGCAGTTGGGCTTTGTCCATCCGCTGAACCCCGATTGGTCGCACATTTCCTTTTGCCAGATCGCCGCGCCCATCGTTCGTGAGCAGGGCATTGCCACGGGCGCAAATGCGGTGGTGATTCAACCGGGCAAGATCGACCGCTCGCCGACCGGCACTGGCTGCTCGGCGCGGATGGCCGTGTTGCAGGCCAAAGGCTTGATGGGCGTTGGGGACAGATTTATCGGTCGCTCGATCATCGGCTCAGCGTTCCACTGCCGCATCGACTCGCTGACCGAAGTGGCCGGGCGCCCTGCCATCTACCCGTGCATTTCCGGGCGGGCCTGGATTACCGGTACCCATCAATTACTGCTCGACCCAAGCGATCCGTGGCCACAAGGCTATCGACTGTCAGACACCTGGCCGGGTGCCTGAATGCTCAATCGCTGATCCCCGACCAACGGCCCGAAAAAAAACCGAAAACGTAAACAAACCACTGGCTGATTTTTTTCACTTTCAATATCGTATACGAAATACAATAAACAATCTGGAGGCAACAATGAGCAAGCGTGTTAACTGGAGTGGCGTGTTCCCAGCGGTGACCACTCAATTCAACGATGACTTCTCCATCAACCTGGAAAAAACCCATGAGGTCATTTCCAACGTGATCCGCGACGGCGTATCAGGACTGGTGGTTTGCGGCTCGGTAGGCGAAAACACCTCGCTGAGTGCCGCCGAAAAAATTGCCGTGACCGAAGTCGCGGTCGCGGCCTCGGGCGGCCGTGTACCGGTGATTTGCGGCGTAGCCGAGTTCACCAGCGTGGAAGCGGCCAAGGTCGCTAACGCGGTACGCAGGGTCGGCGTCGATGGCGTGATGCTGATGCCGGCGCTGGTCTACGGTTCCAAGCCATTCGAAACCGCCGAGCATTACCGCTACGTAGCGAAAAACGCCGACGTGCCGCTGATGGTCTACAACAACCCGCCAATCTACAAAAACGACGTGACCCCGGACATCCTCATAGCCCTCGCCGACTGCGACAACGTGGTGTGCTTCAAGGACTCCTCGGGCGACACTCGCCGCTTCATCGACATTCGCAATGAAGTGGGAGACCGTTTCGTGTTGTTCGCCGGCCTCGACGACGTGGTGCTGGAAAGCCTCGCCGTGGGCGCTGAAGGCTGGGTGTCGGGCATGTCCAACGTATTCCCCAAAGAGGGCGAAACCATCTTCCGCCTGGCCAAGGCCGGACGCTATGCCGAAGCCATGCCGATCTACGAATGGCTGATGCCGATCCTGCACCTCGACGCCCGTGCCGACCTGGTGCAGTGCATCAAGCTGTGCGAAGCCATCGCCGGTCGCGGCAGCGCCCTGACCCGTCCGCCACGCCTGGCCCTGCCGGAAGCCGATCGCGTCTTTGTCGAGCAGATCATGGCCAAGGCCCTGGCCAACCGTCCGCACTTGCCGGACGTCGGTCTCTGAGTGATTGCCGGGTGGGTCTTCGCGGACCCGTCCCGGCTGCCTGTTTTTGCGCATCTACAGGAAACGCCAGCATGTCCAACGCTCAACACCCGTCTAGCGCAACCACACCCTCGGGACTCAAACGTGTCGTGGCCGCCGCCATGGCCGGCACCGTTGCCGAATGGTATGAATTTTTCCTTTATGGCACCGCTTCGGCACTGGTCTTCGGCCAGTTGTTCTTCCGCCAGACCGACAGCCCCATCGATGGCATCATCGCTGCCTTTGCGCTGTATGCCGTGGGCTTTCTCGCCCGTCCGCTGGGCGGGCTGGTGTTCGGTCACTACGGTGACAAGTACGGCCGCAAGCGCCTGCTGCAATTAAGCCTGGTGGTGGTTGGCATCACCACCTTCCTGATGGGCTGCCTGCCCGGCTTCAACCAGATCGGCTATGCCGCGCCGGTGTTGCTGGTGCTGTTGCGGTTGATCCAGGGCTTCGCCTTTGGCGGCGAATGGGGCGGTGCGATCTTGCTGGTGTCCGAGCACTGCCCGGACAACCGTCGAGGCTTCTGGGCCAGTTGGCCACAAGCCGGTGTTCCAGCCGGCAACCTGGTGGCGACGGTTGCCCTGCTGCTGTTGTCGTCGAACCTGTCCGAGGAGCAATTCCTCGCCTGGGGCTGGCGCGTAGCATTCTGGTTCTCGGCCGTGGTGGTACTGATCGGCTACTGGATTCGCACCAGTGTCGATGACGCACCGATTTTCAAGGAGGCCCAGGCTCGTCAGGCGCAGACCAGGCATCAGCAACTGGGCGTGGTCGAAGTGCTGCGCCACCACTGGCGTTCGGTGCTGGTCGGTATCGGCGCGCGGTTTGCCGAGAACATCCTCTACTACACCGTCGTGACCTTCTCGATCACTTATCTGAAACTGGTGGTGCACAAGGACACGTCAGAGATTCTGTTGCTGATGTTCGGCGCTCACTTGCTGCACTTCTTCCTGATTCCGTTGATGGGTTATCTGTCGGATCTGGTCGGGCGCAAACCGGTTTACCTGGTGGGTGCAGTACTCACCGCGTTTTGGGGATTCGTCGGCTTCCCGATGATGGACACCGGCAACAATTGGCTGATCATGGCGGCCATCACCCTGGGCCTGGCCATCGAATCGATGACCTACGCGCCCTACTCGGCGCTGATGGCCGAGATGTTTCCGACCCACGTGCGCTACACCGCACTCTCGCTGTGCTACCAGGTGGCGCCGATCTTCGCGGGCTCGCTGGCGCCACTGATCGCGATCACCCTGCTCAACAAGTACCACAGCTCGACACCGATCGCGCTCTATCTGGTCGGCGCTTCGCTGATCTCCATCGTGGCCGTCGGGCTGACCCGGGAAACCCGTGGCAAATCGTTGCACACGGTGGATGCCGAGTCTGCTGCGCGGATTGCGGCGCTGGCCTCGCCTGCGACGACCCCACGTCGCGCCGACTCACTGGCGTAAACCCTGTAGGAGCGAGCATGCTCGCGATGGACGTCAACGATGACGCGTGCATTCTGGATTCACGCGGTGCCCTTGAGTGCCTCGCGAGCATGCTCGCTCCTACAGGGGAGTTGAATTACCCCTTTTTTGACAGGAGCCTTTTAGATGCCTGAGATCCTCGGTCACAACTACATCGGCGGTACACGCAGCGCCGACGGCAGCATCGCGCTGCGAAGCCATGATGCAAGTACTGGCGAAGCCCTGCCCTTCTCGTTCATGCAAGCCACCGCAGAAGAAGTGCACGCCGCCGCCCAGGCCGCCGCAGCCGCCTACCCGGCCTTTCGCAACCTGCCGGCCAGCCGCCGTGCGGAATTTCTCGAGGCCATCGCCACGCAACTGGACGCGCTTGACGATGAGTTTGTCGCCCTGGTCACTCGCGAGACGGCACTGCCAACCGCTCGTATACAGGGTGAGCGTGCTCGCACCAGCGGCCAGATGCGCCTGTTCGCCCAAGTCCTGCGTCGTGGTGATTTCTACGGAGCGCGCATCGACCGCGCCTTGCCCGAACGCCAACCACTGCCACGGGTAGACCTGCGTCAGTATCGAATCGGTGTCGGCCCGGTCGCCGTTTTCGGCGCGAGCAATTTCCCCCTGGCGTTCTCCACCGCCGGTGGCGATACCGCTGCCGCCCTGGCCGCCGGTTGCCCGGTGGTGTTCAAGGCCCACAGTGGACATATGGCAACTGCCGAACGGGTGGCTGATGCGATCATTCGCGCCGCCGAGCAGACGGACATGCCCAAGGGCGTGTTCAACATGATCTACGGCTCCGGCGTGGGCGAAATCCTGGTCAAGCATCCGGCGATCCAGGCTGTTGGTTTCACCGGCTCACTCAAGGGCGGCCGTGCCCTGTGCGATATGGCCGCTGCAAGATCACAACCGATTCCGGTGTTCGCTGAAATGAGCAGCATCAACCCGGTCGTGGTGTTGCCTCAAGCCTTGCAAGTTCGTGGCGAAAAAATCGCCAGTGAGCTGGTGGCATCGGTGGTCCAGGGCTGCGGTCAGTTCTGTACCAATCCCGGCCTGGTCATCGGCATCTCGTCACCGCGATTCGACGCTTTCACAGCGCTGCTCAGTGGTCTGATGAGCGAGCAACCGCCCCAGACCATGCTCAACGCCGGAACCCTTGCCAGCTATAAAAAAGCTCTGCGGGCACTGCTCAGTCATCCAGGGGTGACCCACCTGGCCGGTCAAGAACAGCTGGGCAACCAGGCCCGACCACAACTGTTCAAGGCCGACGCCAGCCTGCTGCTCAAGAGTGATGCGCTGCTGCAGGAAGAGGTATTCGGCCCGACGACCGTGCTGGTTGAAGTCGCCAATGCGGGGGAACTGCAGCAAGTGTTGCAAAGCTTGCACGGTCAACTGACCGCCACGTTGATAGCAGAAACCATCGACCTGCAAATCTGCACAGGCGTCTTGCCGCTGCTGGAGCAGAAAGTCGGTCGTGTGCTCTTCAATGGCTACCCTACCGGCGTCGAAGTCTGCGATGCGATGGTACATGGCGGCCCCTACCCGGCCACTTCCGATGCTCGTGGCACCTCAGTCGGCACCCTGGCCATCGAGCGATTCCTGCGCCCGGTGTGCTACCAGAACTGCCCCGACACCTTGCTGCCCGAAGCGCTTCAGAACGCCAACCCACTGGGCCTCAATCGCCTGGTCGATGGCATCCTCCAGCGCCAGTCGCTGTAAACCGAACGGGCGCCATGGGCGCCCGTTTCCTTTTCAATCCAGCAGTGCCTTCAAATCCCTGTACAACGCCTCGGGAACCTGCACCCCCTCCACCAGGCTGCGCGCCCGCGACTCATAGCGTCGTTGCGAGGGCAAGCGCGCGCCCTGCCCTTCAATTCCCTGAAACAACGCTTCTGCCCTGGCCAGGTGTTCCTGGGTTGCATCGCCCAAAAAGCGCCGGGGATCCAGAGCGATGATCAGTTCGCCATGATAAGGCGATGACTTGCTGCCCGCGTCGTAAGCCAGTGATTCAGCGCTTGTCAGGTCACCAATCAACGGCCCGGCGATCAACTCCACCATCGCCGCCAGTGCCGATCCCTTGTGCCCGCCGAAGGTCAGCATCGCGCCACTGTCGAGCACCACGCTCGCATCGTTGCTCGGATGGCCTTGCCCATCCACTCCCCACCCTTCGGGGATCGCCTTGCCGGCTCGTCGATGCAGTTCGATATCGCCGCGAGCGATGGCGCTGGTGGCAAAGTCGAATACAAAAGGCTCTTGCCCGCCGCGCGGCCAGCCAAAGGCAATGGGATTAGTGCCGAACAGTGGCAAGTGCCCCCCGGCCGGCGCCACCCAGGCATGACTAGGGTTACACGCCAGCGCGACCAGGCCGGTCCCCGTCAGTTGCTCGATCTCCACCCATAACGCGGAAAAATGCACACAGTGGTTGATCGCCAACGCGGCAATCCCGTTGGCACGGGTTTTCTCGGTCAACAGGGGGAGCCCCGCCTGAAACGCCAACTGCGAAAACCCGCCACCGGCATCCACCCGCACAATCGACGGCGCCTGGTCGATGACCCTCGGCTCGGCATCGGCCGACACCTTGCCCGCTCGCAGGGAATTGACACAGCCAAGAATCCGGTACAACCCGTGAGAGGCGCAGCCATCACGCTCACCGGCCATTACCGTCGCCGCCACCGCTTGCGCATGGGCCAGATTAAAACCGTTGTGCAACAGGATCGATTCGGCCAGTTCACGGGCTTCGATCAGGGTCAGTCGAATCATGGTCATCTCCTGGGAAAGACCTGTCAGGGTGATCCGCTCGAAGCGACGAGGCTTGATGCCTTTTGATGCAGGAGGTGACGAAATCGGCATAGCCAAGGCACGCATACCCTGAGAACGGAAGGGTATCGTGCACGTCTGGAGGTCCGAGACGCGTTTCATGTGCAGGCGCGATCGCACGGCTCACGGCGGCGAGCACTGTAGGAGCGACCCCCCCAGCAAAATGCTGACGCTGAACGCCGCCATCACTCAGTGGTCACAACAATTGATGGCATCGCAACTGATGTGGCCTCAAGCCTGCTTCCTTCAGCCGCGGCGCTTACAATTCACACATTCCTGGGCGCGCCGGATAACCTTCAGTGAGTTCAGTCCTTTCGACACAGGCGCTGACTGCTGCTGCCATCCAATGCTCCCTGATCGGAGTACGCACATGACTCAATCAATACGGTTATTCCTGACAACCGTGCTCGCGGTTGCAGCATTGGCATCGGCCAGTTTCCTGAACACTGCAGGTGCCGCCACCGCCGAGGATCTCAATACCGACTCCCGGCAAGCGTTGCAGACGCTCTACAAGACCAATCCCTTTTCCGAAACCATCTCGCACAAAGCCAAGGCCGTTCTGGTCTTTCCGAAAATCATCAAGGCCGGCCTGGTATTCGGCGGCAGCTACGGCGAAGGCGTGTTGATGAAGGGCTCGAAGGTCGTGGATTACTACAACTCCGTCAGCGGCTCCTGGGGACTGCAGGCAGGCGCCCAGTCATATGGCTATGTGGTTTTCCTGATGACCGACAAAGCGGTGAAATACATCACTGAAACCAAAGGCTGGGAAATCGGCGTAGGGCCAACCGTGGTCGTGGTGGATGAAGGGGTTGCCAAGAACCTGTCCAGTTCGACGCTGAAAGACGACGCGTACGCGTTCATCTTCGACCAACAGGGTCTGATGGCCGGCATCAGTATCGAAGGCACGAAGATTTCCCTGATCAAACGCTGAAGGGTGCGCGCCCAATGAGTTTTCTTATCATTTAAAGGAGCGCAGAATGAGCTACCTGGCGTTCGAATGACGTGTCTCGCCCAGTGGGCGTGCCAGTCATATCGGGCGCCATGGCCAAGGGGACGATGAACTCGTTTGCTGTCGACTTTGGGGACTGGAGGAGGCGTTTTGAAACCATTCCCGCTCAAACCCGGCACCTCGACCCTGGACGTATTTCTTCAAGCGTGCCTGCCCCGCCGTGACGCTGTTCCGCCCACCTTGACGGAAAAAGCGGTCATCCCGGGCATTCCCGATGCTCGCTACAGGCTGGACCATGACCTGACGCCGTTCATCCAGGATGCGATTCAATCCAACAAACGTGAGAGCGAGGTGCTCGCCAAGGCCGGTAAGCCGAGCGATATCCTGCCGCCGGCCAGCATGCTGGCCGTTTCTGGTGGCGGCGATGCAGGCGCATTTGCAGCGGGACTGATTGCTGGATGGACCACCCATGGCACACGGCCAATCTTCAAGGTCGTCACGGGCATTAGTGCGGGTGCCCTGGTCGCCCCGTTCGCTTACCTGGGGCCGGAATACGACAGCGTGATCCGGCACGTCTGCAATGAAATCGGTCCAAAAGACATTTTTCATTCGCGAAACGTGCTGACCCGTCTTGCCAGCGACGGCATAGCGGACAGCAAGCCACTGTCGCGGCTCATTACAAAATACGTCACCGAGCAGATTGTGGCGGCGATCGCCGCACAATACGCCAAGGGCAGGATCCTGCTGATCGGCACCACTGACCTTGATGCAGGCCGACCCGTCACCTGGAACATGGGCGCCATTGCCGCAAGCCAGGCACCGGGAGCGCTCGACCTGTTTCGTAACATCATGATCGCGTCGATGAGCATTCCGGGTGCTGTCTCACCCGTGATGATCGATGTGGAGGTCGATGGCAAGCAGTTTCATGAAATGCACGTGGACGGCGGGGTCATCACTCAAGTGTTTCTTTACCCACCTGGCACGCTCGTGGGCCTCAACAGGGCCGCTGGCGTACCCTTGCGTCTCGAACGTCATTTCTATGTCATTCGCAACGGGACGCTGGAGCCGCAATGGTCCGGGACCAAGCGCCGTACATTGAGCATCGGCGGCCGAGCCATCAGTGCATTGATTCAAACCCAGGGGATCAGCGACCTGGAGCGAATCTACCGCATGGCGCAGCAGGATGGAGCGCATTTCAACCTGGCGTACATCGGCTCTGACTTTAACGTAGCGCGCACTCAAAAATTCGATGGCGAGTACATGAAGCGGTTGTTCGATTACGCCTTTCAACTCAGCGCGAAGGGCTACGCGTGGCATAAATCACCGCCCTCGCAAAACCCCAGGCTACGAACCCATCGCTGAAAAGCTCTGCCAGCAACTTCGTGAAAGGAGGCGTTTGAGATGCAACTCATCACGTTGAAAATCGAAAAGCCGGAAGATACGAACTTCATCCTGGGTCAGACGCACTTCATCAAGTCGGTCGAGGATATCCACGAAGCATTGGTCAATGCCGCGCCGGGTATCCGTTTTGGCGTGGCCTTTTGCGAGGCCTCGGGAAAATGTCTGGTGCGATGGTCCGGCACCGATACCGCCATGATTGAACTTGCACAGAAAAATGCCAAGGCCATCGGCGCAGGCCATAGTTTCATCATCTTCCTGAGTGACGGTTTTTATCCGCTGAACGTATTGAACAGCGTAAAAACGGTGCCAGAGGTATGCCGCATTTTTTGTGCGACAGCCAATCCGACTGAAGTGATTCTCGCCGAGACGGATCAAGGGCGAGCAATCCTGGGCGTAGTGGATGGCTTCTGCGCCAACGACATTGAAGGCGACGCCGACATCCTGTGGCGCAAGAACCTGTTGCGGCAGATTGGCTACAAGCAGTGAATTGCACTCGGCCTTGTATCTTAATTCGCGAAGTAAGTGTCGACCGCAAGACTTGTGTACCTGAGGGGAGCGATTCGTATCTATGCCAACTGCATCAGCGCATCCTCCACCGCAGCCACCATGCGGTTGCCCTTGCCCCCTGGAAGCTTCCAGGAAGCGATGACCATGCCAAGTGCAACCGATTGATCTAGCGGTGCGACCAGTTCGCCGCTGTCCAGATACCGCTGGATGAGGCTGCGGCGACCAATGAGCACACCCGCGGCCATCAGGGCTTGCTGCACGGCGATGGAGTACAGGGAAAAACCGGGGCCGCGGGCGACGAACTTCTGAGTCGGCATGACCGAGCGGGCCCATACCTCCCAGTCACTCACATCCGGGATACAGCGCACGTTGGCGAGATCTTCAGGATGCTTGATCTGGGCAGCCAGGGCTGGCGTACAGGCCCGCATTATCTCTTCGACGGCGAGCACGGTGGTCACCGCATTGGTGATCAATCTTCGCTTCCTGATGTACAGCGCATCGTTGGCGCCCCACCTGCACCACTTGCCCCGAAGCAAGACCTGGCCCATGTCCTATTTGCTCGCCGACCAGGTCGAGCGAGCTTTCCCAGTGGGACCTTTCCTGTTGCACGTCGGGCCAGTTCTGACGCCGAGGTCAATCCCGGAAATGGACTGGGGACGGGGAGCCAGGTCTTCAATTACAACGCGAAGATCTACACCGATCAGGCGACACCGCCAGCGGGGAGTTATCTGGACAGTGTGGTGCTGGATGTGGGGTTTTGATGTTTGGTCGCTTGATAGCTAACCCGGATTCCGTGGACGCCCGCTGATTTCAGGAGGCCGCGTCGTTCAGGCGCGGCAATATGCAGCTTACGCAGCCTTGAAGGAGTACGCCGCCAGCTTGTTACCGTCCAGGTCTCGCGCGTAAGCCGCATAGGCGTTAGGTGCCCAGACTCGCGGACCCGGTCCCCTTCGTCGTGTATGGCAGATGCCGGTGACGATGATTAGCACCAGCATCGATTTCGACGATTTGCAGAGGCTGGTTCGACGCGAAGGCGACAGCAGTTCGTGATTTGATCATGGACTTTTTCCTGAGCGCCCAAAGGAGTCGCCTCTGTGCAGAAGCGGTAAAAATCAGTAGTGAGAGAGTGTCGCGACGTTACATAAGCGGCGGGCATCCGTGCCCTCGAGACCGGTTAGAGCGCTGCCTTGATTTTTTTTGCCGCGGCTTCATCGATCCAGGCGTGCCAGGCTTCCGGGTGCTCCTTGAGGATTATCCTTGCCAGCTTTAGCGATTCGATGCGCTCCTGGGTCATCCGCGCCAGGTTCTGGTTCAACAAATCGGCTGTAGAAACGGCCTTTTGGGCGGTTCCTCCGGATCCTTGAACACCGCCAGGTGCTTGCTCCCATCATGATGTCGGTCAGGAGCATCCCGCTCTCCCAGTTCAGGCCGGCAAACTTCAGCACCTTGACCGAATCGCACCAACCCGAGGCCTGGCTTGAAGCACTGCCAACGAGCAAGCCAAAGGTGAGTAACGAAGCCAGCAAACTCTTCCTGTTTTGGCTGACCCCATGGCCACCGACCATCCACTGGCGGACAGCAAAATAACTACGCTCAGGACTTCAAGACCTACAATCTGGTGAACTATTCAGCCGATCGCGCCAGTGGCTGGGAATACGACCGTTTCTTATTTTGAGCAGAGGACCGCTATTGCGCACTCGGACATTACGACCTGGTAAACGATCTGCTGGCGGATCCAAGGCAAAGTGATCAATATCTCCAGAACACAGGCGTCAAAATCACCAGCACCGTCAGAATCTCCAAGCGCCCAAGTAGCATGCCAACGGTCTGCAACCACTTTGCAGTGTCTGGCAACGAAGCAGAATTGCCCGCAGGCCCAATGATCGTGCCAAGCTCCGGCCCAACATTGCATACTGCAGTGGCGGCCCCACTCAAGGCCGTCGTCCAATCCAATCCGATCAACGCCAATCCCAATGCGATCACGGCAATGGTGATGGTGATGGTGATGGTGAAGAAAAATGAGAACGTCAACAGCGAGCGCAGGACTTCCTCATCAATCGGGTGACCGTTGTATTTTTTCTGGATCACTGCGCGAGGATGGATCAGTTGCTTCAAGCCACTCAGGAGCAACGCGGCAGCAACCTGAAAGCGGAAAGTTTTTAGGCCACCAGCGGTAGATCCTGAGCATCCACCAACGAAGGTCAGGTAGAAAAACAACAACACAGAAAAACTGCCCCACAGTGTGTAGTCACCTACTGCGATGCCCGTTGTCGTGACGACCGAAGTCACGTTGACGGCTACGATGCGAAAGGCATCCCACCAGCCGTAATCGCTGTGTAAACACAGCCACGTCCCTATTATCAGCCAGGTAACGATCAGAAACAGCTAGCCAAGACCCGCGCTGTCAGTTGTCGAAACTTATCCAGCGTACAAAAAACCCGGCACTAGGCCGGGTTTACCTATGCTCCTCAACGGCCCCCAACTGAGAGGGATGGAGAACTGACAACAAAGCACAGGCCGCGGATAGTGCCAAAGGCCATTTTGTAAAGCACTCGACTCGTGAAAAGAGGTTGCGACGATAGGCTGCTTCGACTTTCCGCACAGTGATCATTGATTCAACGCCACGACTCCTCATCAGCTACACCACCGGCAGGATGTAAACTCAATCGAGCAATGGCCGGGCTGCCGTCGCCCAGTGGTGATCGCACCGATGAAACTAGCACATAGCTAAAAGTCTCAGTACTTCAGTTTCCCCCAGATCAATCCAAAGAGTGCGGCCAAGGCAGAAGCCGCCAGAACACTGAGTTTCGCTGCCGAGAGTAACGCCGGATCAGGAAACGCTAACGACGCAATGAAAATGGACATGGTGAATCCGATGCCAGCCAACAGTCCCACCAGGCCAACACCCACCCAAGTCACCCCCTGGGGTAGCTCACAAATGTTGAATTTGACGAGGGTTACGCTGGCCAAAATGATTCCCATAGGCTTACCCAGCACCAGCGCCAGTACCACCCCAATGAACACATTCAGGGAAACCGCATCGCCCAGGTTATTGCCCTCCAGACTCACCCCAGCGTTAGCCAATGCAAAAAGTGGCATGACCCCAAACGCGACCCATGAATGCAATCCCGCCTGCACTCGCTGCACAGGAGGCAATATTTCCCGCTCAGCGTGTCGGAGTTGTTTGAGCGGTGTCGCCACTGCCTGCGCACTACTCCCGGATTGGGCAAGTCGATCCATCAGTTCATGAAACGTGCGCCCTATGGTGTCCAGCGGGCGTTCCGTGGCAGGTTTGGAGATGACCGGCGTCATCAGCCCGAGAATCACCCCCGCGAGCGTTGGGTGCACACCGGTTTTCAAGAGACCCAACCAAACAATTGCACCAGGCAGTATGTACACGTAGGCCTTGCTGATCCCCATTCGCTGAAAAGCCAACACCAGTGCCAGACCGCTCAACGCCACCCCCAAACCGAGATAATTGAGGGTCGAGGTATAGAACACGGCGATGATGAGGATGGCGACAATGTCGTCGATAATGGCCAGCGCCAACAGCAACACACGAATCCCCCCCGGAATAGACTTCCCCAGGAGTGCGAGTACACCTACTGCGAATGCAATATCGGTGGCCGTCGGTACGGCCCAACCTGCACTGGCCTCGGTTCCATGATTGAACAGCATGTAGATGATCGCCGGCACCAAGACTCCGCCCAATGCGGCGCCTAGAGGCAGGGTCGCCAACTTTAAATTCGCGAGCGCGCCGTCATGAATTTCCTGGCGTATCTCCGCGCCAACCACGAGGAAGAATATCGCCATCAACCCGTCATTAACCAAAAAGTGCAATGAGCACGCGACCTTGAAGTCACCTAGTCCCAATGTGAGCTGGGTATTCCAGAAATGCTCGTAAGAATCGGCAATCGGGCTGTTCGCCCAAATCAGCGCAACCAATGCCGCGAGTAAAAGCACCACACCACTGACGGCTTCGATATGAGAAAACTGCTCAATCGCAGTCAGCGCGCGAGCGGTCAACAGCTGGGGACGCGGAATAGAGGGGGACGCCGAGTTTTGATCAGGCACATTGACTCTCCGCTAGCGGCCCGACCAGCGTTTGAGCATTAACCTGCGATGTGCCGTATGCAGCAACGCACCCAGCTCGATGATAAGTAGCTTGCCGATGGGAAGCAAATGACTCCGGCAATGAACCTTCCGCCGACAATGGCACTCCATCAAAGGTAATTGGGTTGCTGCATCGGCAGACCCGAATATGCGTCCTGGCTCAATGACGTCGCTAGAGAGGGTATTGACGATGATTGCTCGTTGGCGCTGGCTACTGCATCAGATGACTAAACGGCTTTGGGTCAGAGCCAGCTTGTTTTCTGTCCTGGGGGTGGCGACCGCATTGCTCGCCGTTGTCTTCAAGGACTACATTCCCGCCTCACTGCCCGCGCGTATCGGCGCCGACGCCGTTGACAAGATTCTGGGCATCATCGCCTCCAGCATGCTCGCCGTTACCACCTTTTCGCTAAGCACCATGGTGGCCGCCTATGGTGCCGCAAGTAGTGGTGTCACACCCCGCGCCACCACATTGGTGATGGAAGACAGCACGACCCAAAATGCGCTCGCTACCTTTATCGGTTCATTTCTATTCAGCTTGGTTGGGATCATTGCATTAAGCACTGGTGTCTATGGCGCGCAGGGAAGGGTTTTGCTTTTTGCGGTGACCATCGCCGTAGTGATTTTGATCGTGTACACACTTCTGCGTTGGATCGATCACCTATCGAGACTGGGACGGGTGGGTGAAACCATTGATCGCGTCGAAGAGGCCACCATCAATGCGATCAACAATCGGGTCAAATGGCCTTATCTGGGGGGAGTCGCCTACCCTACCGACGGAATTGTTCCATACTCAACGAGAGCCATCACCAGCCTTCAGACCGGGTATGTCCAACACATCGATGTACATGCCTTAGGGGCAATTGCTGAAGAGCACGAGACGCAGATTTATCTCGATATTCTTCCTGGCACCTTTGTACATGAAGACATGCGCTTAGCCCGCGTCGCGATTTTAAGCAATGAGCGCGTCGAAGAACTGGAAGCCTGCACTGAAAAGATCCTTGGCGCGTTGACCATTGGCGTACGACGAACCTTTGAGCACGATCCCCGGTTCGGGCTTTCGGTGCTGTCGGAGATTGCCTCACGCGCCTTGTCACCTGCGGTCAATGACCCCGGAACTGCAATTGACGTACTCGGTCGCGGTGTCAGGAGTCTCACCTGTTGGGGTAAGCCACCAGGGGAGATCGAGCATGTAGATTCCGGGTGCGAGCGAGTCTTCCTGCGCGGACTGGACGTCGATGATCTGTTCGATGACTTTTTTGCCCCCATCGCCAGAGATGGCGCGAGCTTGATTGAAGTGGACCTTCGAATGATGAAGGCACTGATCAGTCTGGCCCAGATCAATCCGGATATTTTCAAGAATCCCTGTGCCAGACATATGACCCTTTTACTCAAGCGGGCAGAGCATGCGCTCACAATGTCCGAAGACAAAGCGAAGCTCAGTGCACTGGATCGAACCCTGGTTCACAAAAACAACCTATCGATTTGATTTTCGTGTTGCGGAGTCATTATCCGGTGATTGCAGAAAGCCGCGAGCCAGTTGCTGGTACAACTCGGGCCCCATCCGCGCACTGACTGCTTTGGCAATCAATGCCACTGCCAAGAGACTGATGACCATCCCATGGCTGTCGATCATCTCCATCACAATGATCGCGGAAGTGATCGGAGACTGTGTTACAGCGGTGAGAAAACCGACCATGCACAGCGCAATAATCGGCTGCGCCGCCAAACCAAAGAAGTCCGCGACGTTCTCACCTACCGCGGCGCCAACGGCCAGGGACGGGGCAAAAATGTCGCCCGGAATACCGGAGAAGTATGTCACTACCGTCGCAAGAAAACGGGTGATCGGCGCGCGCCACGGCAGGCCGACATCGGACACGATGATCTGCGACGTGATCCCGTAGCCACTGCCAAATGACATGCCGCCACTCAACCAACCCAGAATCGCCACTATCATCCCACAAGCGCCGGCAAACCAGACGGGATGCACGCGCCGCCATTCCCAGAGGACGAATCGATGATGACGTTGAGGCCACAGCAGCATCCGGCTGAACAATCCGCCCAGCAACCCGCAACCAATGCCGGTCACCACGACCGGGACGATGATATCCAGACCGATTTCGTGAATATCGAAGTGACCGAAATAATTGTAGTTACCCTGCAAGGCGATGGCGACCATCCCCGACAGAATGATCGTGCTAAGCAAAACCCCGCTAGTGCGAGTCTCCAGCTTGCGCCCCAACTCCTCGACGGCAAAGGCTACAACGGCTAGCGGTGTATTGAAGGCTGCTGCGATACCTGCCGCCCCTCCAGCCAGAATGAGATCTTCGCTGCGGATGATTCGCGCATTAGGCAGATAACGGTGGAAAAAATGCATGATCGAGGCGGCGACTTGCACTGGCGGCTCTTCACGTCCAGCGGAAAAGTCACCCGTCAGCGCCAGCGTACCGAGGCCTATCTTGGCAAAGGCAATATGCAGCGACACCAGTTTGTCGACGCGTTTGCCTTGATGCGCCTGGCGCGTAGCAGCGATCACTTGGGGAATGCCGCTGCCATGGGAGCCTACAAAAAACGGGTGGGCAACCTGAAGCGGTACCGACGGTGGCGATCACTAATATTCTGGTAACGCGTGCCGACTTGTCCGATGAAGTGGCTTATGAAATGACCAAGCTGTTGTTCGAAAACCTGACCCGACTGGGCAACTCTCATTCGGCGGCCGAGGACATCAAGCTGGAAAATGCAGCCAAAAACCTGCCGATAGCAATGCACCCGGGCGCCCCATTACTGGGTCGGGGATTGCCAACGTCGTGACGACAGGACAATTCACGATCCCGCTGATGAAGCGCTTTGGTTACCGGGCGGCTTTTGCCGGCGGGGTCGGGCTGGCACTGACGGCGATCGGGATTCTTGGCTCGGCGATCATTCTCAGAGTGCATGGTTTTGGGCTGCGCTGTGCATTCTGGATCGCCCTGGGCATTCTTTGCACTGGATTCTTCCAGCTGGGAATGGAACTGGGTGTACCCTGATCGTGTCACACATGTTCGTGTTCTATTTCGGCATCCTCGCCGACCTGACGCCACCGGTGGCCCTCGCCTGCTTTGCCGCTGCACCGATTGCGAAGGAGACCGGATTCAAGATCAGCCTATGGGCAGTCCGTGTTGCGCTCGCTTGATTCATCACTCCGTTCATGGCCGTCTAAAACCCGGCGCTCATGTTGCAAGGTGACAGTCTATGGATGACTGCCTACATGCTGATCAAGACCACGTTGGCGGTCGGTCTGTGGAGAATGGCGTCAACGGGTTACTTGCAGCAGAAGATGGCGCTATGGGAACGCTTCTTGAGTGTTGGCGCAGGTGCGCTGTTGATAGTTGCTTTGCCGCTGACCGATGAAGTTGGCTTCGCACTTGGGCTGCTGGTAGTCCTTCAACACCTGGGGCGGTCGAAGCAGATCGGTACGGCTAACGCATGATTGGATTGTGCCTGGGCCTGGCCGGTGTCGTCTGGGCCCAGTTACCCATTTCGAAGTTCACATTGGCGTGGAACCACACCATCGAGAAGGTCCGTTGGGAGGAGGACTACCGCGTCACTAAGCAAGGACTGGTAATGGAGGGAGCCAGTATCCAGGGCAATGTTGCGGGAATGGAAGTTCCTGAAAACGTCCGGTTGGAAAACGGTAGTTGGCACTACCGACCGGTCGTGAAAGCCACTAAATCCTATCGCGCGGACGATTCGACAGCCTGGCGTGTAGCAAAATACCTCACGCAGGAGAATTACAATTCTCTATGGAATAAGGTGAACGAGGCGTATATCACACGAGACGCTGAAACCGTGTGACCACTCACCCGAGAACTCCACACCTGTGTGTGAACGCCCATGATCTGGCCTATGCAAAATGTGGGCGATCAGTGGTCAGCCCGGAAGTCTCCATAACCTCTCGGCAACTCCATCCAAGTGTCAAGCGTTGCGAGCTGCCTGGCGACAGCAGCGTCCCACTCAGGGCCCCGGGCCATGTTTTTACTCATCATGTCGAGGATGACAGCTGTCGCCTGTTCGTACTCATGGTGTATTTCCAACGCTTTTGCTAAAAACTCTTCTTGCCGAGTCATAGGGGCTCCAACGGCGGAAACCGAGCATTGATTTGCATCCATACACAATTGACATCGGTAAGAATTCATTGGTTGCAAGAGACTCGTTGATAGCCCCAGCTCCACATCAGTCACACCGATTGTTTCACGCAGTGACCCGACTTGCGTAGGTACACACCAAACCAAAGGCCAACAAAAAGAACGCCAAATAAGGGGTCATGCTTTCCCTCCTTCCGGTGTGGGGCACATCTGTCGTGAATATATCCGTGCTTTGGCAGGCAACAAGGTTAAGGTGTGTTAAGAAAATTTAATCTTCGACCGCAACGCTGGTCACTAAGGTAGACCTCCCTAGGCTCTCGGCATTGAGTCGCAAGCCTTAGAGGCAGGCTGAATCGGAGGATGGTATGAGTTGCGCACTGGTTATAGAGGACGACAAGGTAACGGCGGAAGTCATCATCGCGGAACTCCAACGCCACGGTTTCAGTTCGAAATGGGCTGCAACTGGGCGCGACGGGCTGGCACTGGCGATTGCAGGAGGTTACGACGCCATTACCCTGGATCGTATGCTTCCCGATTTTGATGGCCTGACCATTGTCAGTACGTTGCGTAGTCTAGGGATTCAAACACCGGTCCTGATGATCAGCGCACTTTCAGACGTCGATGAGCGCGTTCAGGGCCTGCGGGCTGGCGGCGATGACTATCTGACAAAACCCTTTTCTGCTATCGAGATGGTTGCACGTCTTGACGCGTTGCTTCGACGCACCAGTGCAGGCACAAGCCATCCGCAACTTAGCTGCGGAAACCTGCGACTGGATCTGGTTGAGCACAAACTGACTCGCAATGACGAACACATCCTGCTACTACCGACCGAGTTCAAGCTGCTAAATTACCTGATGCGCAATGCCGGTCAGTTGGTCACCCGAACCATGCTGTTTGAAGAGGTCTGGGGTTATCACTTCGACCCTGGGACGAACATCATCGATGTTCACATTGGTCGTCTGCGCAAAAAGCTTGAAGGCGATGAAGGTACTCCCGTCATTCATACGATACGCGGTGCCGGCTATGTCCTTGCTACCAAAGACTGAGGAATGGCGCTCATCCGGTAGTCGATTGATCGGGTTCTACGCCGTATTTTTTGTGGTTTGGAGCGCTCTTTTCACCGGGGTGTTGTACTGGGAAATCTCCCACTACCTGGGAACCGTCGCAGAGCGGACATTATTGCAGCGTGCCCACTACTATCAAAAAATCGATGACAAAAAACTGGTGAAAGAACTGGCTGCCAGTGAAGCCTATTCAACGCCCGGAATCGATGCGTATGGATTGTTCACTTCCGACGGCACACACATTGCTGGAGACCTGCTCAAATTGCGCTCCAGTTTGCCCGATGATGGCAAGGTTCATTATCTTGAGCGCGGACTGAGCATTGCGTTGCCTGACAAGGAAACCAGAAGCAGTTATGCCCTGTTAGCACGTCGCCCCGACGGGCATATTCTTATCCTGGCGCGTGACGGCGGCTCGATTTTAGCCGTTGGCGGGATTATCGAGCAGGCACTACTGTGGGGATTTTCGTTAACACTCATCCCCGGATTGATTGGTTGGTATTTGTTGAGGCGTCTGCCGCTACGCCGTGTCAAACGCCTACAACTTTGTACCGAGAGTATCGTTTCAGGCAACTTGTCGGAGCGCTTACCCTTATCCACCCGCCGCGATGAATTGGATATGCTGGCAAGCGCAGTGAATACGATGCTTGATCATATCGAGCAACTGATGCATGAGGTCAAAAGCGTCTGTGATGGTGTCGCCCACGATCTGCGTACGCCACTCACACGGCTGCGTGCAAGACTCTATCAGCTCCAGCAACTGCCTATGGACAGTGATCACGAGCAAACATTGAATCAAGCCCTTGAGGAAAGCGAATCGATCATGGTTCGATTTCAAGGGTTGCTTCGGGTTGCTGAACTCGACGACATTCGTCGCCGCTCGGCTTTTGCACCATTCCAAATCATGGCGCTGTTACAGCAAGCGTATGAATTCTATGAGCCTTTGGCGCTCGATCGCTCCCAGACGCTATCCCTGGAAATTACCAATGACCTGCCTCAGTTGTATGGCGACTCTTCGTTGATGTTTGAAGCCTTGGTCAACTTGCTCGATAACGCCATCAAATTTACTCCAGAGGGAGGCCACATAAAATTGCGGGGTAGTATCAAGGATTCAGCGGTCGTCATTGAAGTCGCTGACGATGGGACTGGCATACCCGAGACAGACCGCACCCACGTCATTCGCAGGCTCTATCGAGGGGACGCCAGCAGAATGCAACCCGGCCATGGCCTCGGGTTATCCCTGGTCGCGGCCATCGTAAAATTACATGGCTACACGCTGGATATTCAGCCTACCGCCATGCATAGCGGTACCCGTGTCTTGATTATCTGCCCGACAATTTTCAGTTGATTGCGGATTCATCGACATCTGCACATTAAATTTAACTTAATCCAACTTAATTTGAGGCCCCCAGCCCTGAGAGCTAGCTTTGCAGCACATTCTGCTGATCCAAGGCGTCTTCCTTGTGAAATACCTGCTGTCCCTGCTTGTGTTAACCATGTTCTGCCTAATGCCTGTAGTTTTGGCTAACCCTGCGCTGGCTGAAACCCACTCACCTGGGACAATGATCCCAGCCCCTCCAAAGCTCGGGGCTAAAGCCTGGATACTGATCGACGCGGCTACGGGTAGCGTGATTACCAGTCACAACAGCGAAATGCGATTACCCCCCGCAAGCCTGACAAAAATGATGACCGCGTATGTCACCACAGGTGAAATCAAGGCCGGGAACCTGAAGGCTGATGACAGCAGCACCGTTAGCGAAAATGCCTGGCGTACGGGTGGTTCACGAATGTTTCTTGACCCGGGCAGTTCGGTTTCAGTTCACGACTTGCTGAGCGGTGTGATCATCGACTCTGGCAATGACGCAAGCGTTGCACTCGCCGAACATGTAGCCGGAAGCGAAGCAGCCTTCGTCGGGATGATGAATTCCACCGCATCCGTATTAGGCATGGGTAACACACACTTTATGAACTCCACCGGGCTGCCTGATCCAGAGCATTATTCATCTGCTCGCGATATGGCTTTGTTGGCCCGCGCAATCATCAGCCAAGGGGCTAACTCCTACGCCCTTTACTCCAAGAAACACTTTTCCTGGAACGGTATTCGGCAAGCCAATCGCAATCTACTTTTATGGCGCGATGCAAGCTTTGACGGATTGAAAACTGGCCATACCGAGGCCGCCGGTTATTGCATGGTGGCTTCGTCGCACCGAGCCGGGCGACGCTTGATCAGTGTGATTTTTGGCGCTAGCAGCGCACATAAACGCACGGCAGAGACGGAAAAACTCATGGGTTATGGCTTTCGCTTCTTTGATACCCAAACCTACAAAAAAGCAGGGGAGATACTCACGTGGTCTGCGCTCTGGAAAGGCAAAGAACGATTGATCGCCGTGGGATTGCTGGACGATCTGACCCTCACCTTGCCCAAGAATGAAAACCGTGAAGTAGAGACACGGCTGAAGATTGACGGCCCACTCGAAGCGCCTATTTCTGCTGGCACCATCGTTGGAAAACTGGATTTGTACGATGCTGAGCAGAAACTTGGGAGCCTGCCATTGATAGCATTGGAAGACGGTGAACCAGGTGTTTGGTGGATACGTTGGTGGGACTCAATGCATCTATTTTTTTATAGAACAGTCCTCGGTTGGTTTGATGAACCTGCGATTGCATGACCGGGGCCGACGCTACCTCGCATCGAGGTGGAAATCCTCGGGCGACTCACGAAGCTGGAGCATCCGATGAACTCCGATGACTTGCGAAGAGATCTAGCACTGTCGAAGTTCTTCAAGGGCGATTCAGCACTTAATGACGCCGTTAAGGGACTGAGTGAGGATGAAAAACAACAGTGCATCGAGTCAGCCTTCGAAGAAGAGGCCACGCGTCTGGGGATCGAGGTGTGGGAATTAACTCTTACCCTGATTTCAGAGTCACCCGAAGAGCTGAAATGCATGACCATAGAATTTCATCGAGAGGTGGCAGAAATGGTAGAAATGGAATGGGAGGAGTATTGCAAGCTGAATGGAATTAACGGGCGACCTTATTAAATCATTGAGGTGCAAAATGAGTTATGAGGATATTAGAGCAGGCAACGAGATTCCCGATGATTTTTTTACAGTTGTCGACATTCCCGCAAACCATTCTCCAGTTAATTACGAGGTGGACAAATTAAGTGGGCAGATTTTCGTCGACCACTTCATCAGTACATCGCCGCTCTATCCGGCCTACTACGGATTTATTCCAAATACGCTGAGTGATGATGGCGACCTTCTCGACGTACTGGTGATTTGCCCTTACCCAGTATCGCCTGGTGTTGTAATTCGCAGCCGGCCAGTAGGCGTGATCTACACTACAGGTAGAACTGGCACCGGAGCCATCATCGTCGCGGTACCTCACGAGAAGCTCAGCCCTATGTACGCTAACGTGAAGGAATGGGAAGACTTTCCTGTACTGTTGATCGCCCAGATCCAGCATTACTTCGAATACTCCAAGGCGCTGGAACCAGGCAAATGGCTGAAGATGGGGCGTTGGGGGAGCGCAGATGACGCAAGGGTGGAGATTCGCAAGTCGGTCGCCACTTATGTCAAAAGATATAGGTGCACGCCCTGAGTCATACTTAACAGGGTCATGCTCATGGCTGGGAATCATTCGATTACCCGCCCGCTAAACAGCGTGCCGAAGGCGGCATACACACTGGCCAGTGCCATCAACAGGGCCACGGCAAATACCGTAAACATCGGGCGGTATTGAGTGACTTCGGGGTGGTGTCCACGCCTACCCCACGCTTGAAATCATCGGTTTGTTCGCATGTGCGCAGCCAATGGTCATCGACGTTATAACCCTCGCGCTTGAGCAGGTCACGGGACTTAAGCCCGAAAAGGACATACGTGTTCGGGCATGACCATGCGGTAGAGCTTGGCGCGTTTGTTGGGGGGCGGTCATCTTTAGATTCTCCATGCAGGTTCGTCTAACGCCAATGACTCACCGTATCCGGATAAATTCAATGACTGTGCCGGGCGGCCTGGAACAAGTTCATGATCGTCGCCGAACATATATCGCTGCACAGCCGGCATAAAAATAGATGACTTCGCCGGACGCTTACGCTGACAACACCCCGTTCACTCAAAATCCAGTGATCACCGTACTTGGCTTTGCGAGTCCAGGTAAATAACCTGGCAGGACAGATATGGTGTTTTCGCTCGTGCGATTTCGTAGGGGTGGTGGATGCCGCTTTATCGCGACTCCACCCGCCCCTTCTGACAAATCCTTTCCGTAAAGTACTCTAAAGGTTTCTAGCCTATTGCTTAACCGGCTACCACAAAGATGATGATCGGACCGCACACTGCCAACAACACATTGGAAATCGCGTAGCAAACGGTAAAACCAATTACTGGAGTGTTGCTCCCGGATTGCTCGATGATTTTGTTCATCGATGCTGCTTCGGTCTGCGCTCCGGCCAGGGCTCCAAATAGAATCATCGGATGCAAGCGCAGTACATAGCGACCGAAGTACAGTGCCACCAGCGGCGGCAGGATCGTTACCACAGCGCCGGACAGCAGCAACGATATCCCGTGCTCTTTCATCGCCGCAAACGCAGCCGGTCCGGCCAGCAAGCCCACCACCGCACCGAACGCGGTCAATCCGAACTCTGAAAATGCCCATTGTGCAGCCGGTGGCAACGCGCCGATTTCAGGATACCGTGAGTTGAACCATCCAATCACCAGGGCAGTGACCAATACTCCACCTCCAACGCCTAGCTCCACGGGAATCATTCCGACATGGGTAGTTAGCAGGCCAAGTAATGACCCTACCACCATACCCAACGTATGCATTGCGATATCACTTTTGTAGTTGTTCTCTCGAATCCTTCCCAATCGATCGGCTAACGCTTCGACACTGGTGGTGCGGCCCGTAAGAGTAATCACGTCGCCTCGACGCAATACGGTATTGGGCAACAAAGGCAAGTCGTAGCCCTGACGGGTAATGGTGTTGACGAAACAACCGAGGCGTTGAGTACTGGCCAGCCTGACTCGAGCCTCATGGATAGTTTTGCCAGCAAACTCCGGCGAGGTCAGCACAATGTCCACCTGACGAGTCGGGAATGACAAGGATTCGGGATGGTCCATTTCCGGCCCTATCCATTCGGTGAGCGTACCGACTTCTTCTCGCGGGGCATAAACCCCAACAATGTCCCCTGCCTTGAGGACGAACTCCTCATCACGCTCTATCACCACGCCGACGCGCACTACACGTTCGATTGTCAGCGACTGGTGCTGCCCTTCTAAATCGGCAACGCGCTGGCCATCTGCAGAACCGTTGGTAATCACTTGGTGCGCGCGCACCACGATGCGCGTGTAAGGCACAGTGATTGCGTCTTCATCATTGGCAATGCCCAATTCCAGTTCCAGTTCGCGAGCAGATACCTTGAGGTCGACACCTAGCAACTTCGGAGCAACACTGCCCACGAAGACAATTAGGCCAATGGTGCCGAACAAATAAGTAATCGCATAGGCGATTGCCATGTGGCTGTTGAGTTCGGCCTTGGCCGCAGCATCGATTGCCAATTGATTGATGGCGCTGCTCGCTGTCCCCATGATTGCCGTATCGGTCAACGCCCCGGCGCCGAGCCCGGCAGTAAAACCTGCGTCGAAATCATAGAAGGCGTACATCAATAGAATTGATCCCAGCGCCGTTGCACACAGGACTACAGAAAGCACCACCAATTTCAGGGTGCCGCGATTAAGACTGCCGAAAAACTCCGGTCCGCTCTTGAAACCGACGGCGTAAATGAACATCACAAAAAATACCGACTTCATCCCGGCGGGTACCTCCAGGCCGATCTGACCGATCAATAGCCCCATCAACAGCGCACCAGCCACTGAACCTAGATGAAAGCTGCCGATTCGAATACGGCCGATAAAAACGCCCAGCGCAATGGCGAGGAATACCGCAATTTCCGGGTTGGAACGCAGGGCGTGCAACATAAATTCGAGCATGTCACAGACTTCCTTTGAGTAAGATCAAGTGTCCTTCCGTTGAAGTGCGGGTGCCGTGAACCACTTTTCTTTGGGTACTTTCTTCTCTTCGCGCGGATCACCCAAATAGTGCGGTGACATGATTTGTACGCCGTACTCGTTGAATACATCCTGGATGTTGGCGTGCAGTATGCTGAGCAGTACCGCACGGGGTCGCGGCAGGCTGGGAATCGCCTGGGCAACCAGCCGGTATTCCGGGTAGAAGTCTGATAATGCCGTTTGAAACACTTGAGGTGGCGGGTCCTCCTGAACACCCGGGGTACGCTTGGCGGCTTCCAGTAGCATCCCCTCTACCTGCCGCCATGGTGTGTCGTAGCCAATGGTTACAACGGTGTCGACTACATAACCAGCACCTTTTACGGTTCGAGAATAGTTTTTGGTGACGGTGCCCGTAATCATCGAGTTGGGCAAAGTCAGCACTTCCCCAAGGCCAGTACGAATGCTTGTTGTGAACGTCCCCAGCTCTGTGACCGTGCCTTCATACTCGCCAATGCGCACGAACTCACCCGGGCGCAAGGTTCGAGTGTAGGTCAGGATCAAACCCGCAGCCGCTTGGCCCACTACGCTGGACGCGCCGAGCGAGATCATTAAACCGATCAACACCGACAATCCTTTGAAGGCATCGGTGCCGGCGCCCGGCAAATAGGGATAGGCCATGGCGAAGGCAAACAACCAGATTGCTAACGAGGTCAAGCGCTGGGTCGGCCGGAGGGTTTCATGGCTCAGCCAACTGAAGGACCCAGAGGTGGCCACGCGATGGACTATTCGACGAGTGAACGCGGTTGTACCCTTCGCGATGAGAAAGATCGCCACTGCAACACCCATTCCAGGTATTGCATCCATTATGCCTTGCAGCAAATAAGCTGCGACTTCCAGAAGGTATTTGTTGAGACTTTCCCCCCATGGTCGGGTGTATGGAAAGCGCGACATGACGAATCCCAACCACTCATACGTCAGCAGCAGTATCACGCCCCAACGCAGTGCCCCAAACAAACGACTGACCAGTGGGTATAGATAATTAGCGTCGATCACTTGGGTTCGCCCGACCCTTAAGGTCCGGGTGTGTCGATGCATCAACTCGGGGAGTTTCCCCAGCAGTTTCCGTCGTAAATAGGCCATGCCCCAAAGCAGCACAAAGTAAATGGCTGTGGCGAATGCCGCAGTGCCAAGAGCTCTGAGAATCAACCGTAGACTTCGTGCCTCCTGAGTTTCAGCCACCACCTGCCTAAGCTTCTCAGCCGTGCCTTCGGCTGCCTCACGCACCGAGGCATATTCCAAACTGTCGACATCTTTGGGTGAGACGATAAAAGCGCGTTTGGTTCCCAGCAGAATCAAGTAGCTATTCTGAATGGGGTCGAGGGTAACAGCGAGATCGTCAGAATCATCCAGCGCTTCGTTGATTGCGTATTTCGGCCCATCGTGACCGCCCGTTTCGGTACATCGTGACCGACCCTTTCGCTAACGCGTGACCGCTCATT
>NZ_JBYTEO010000054.1:0-49238 GCF_058791355.1 Pseudomonas sp. EB271-G4-1 | reverse complement strand
CGCGAAAGCGGTGCACCAGTCAACAGAAATGTTGAATGTGGTGCCGCCTTCGCGAGCAGGCTCGCTCCCACAGTTGTTTCGGGCCTCTCTGTAGGAGCGAGCATGCTCGCGATGAACCCGAGAACGCCGCGGGGTGTCAGGTTTCCCGCGTAATCGTTGGTGACCATCGTCGGAACGCCGCCCGGAGCATGCTCGCTCCTACAGCCGCCTGTCGGTAGTTGTTCGAAGTTGTAACAGCGCCAAACGCGCAGTGCTGAATCTAGAAAAATAATCCAGATAAAACAGATGCTTACGCGGATTTTGGTTTGTTACAGCCAATCTCACGAGTAATTGCCGCCTTACTGAACACTCGTTTAGTATGGCCTCAAGTCGCATCACCTCAGACCAATCACAATAATTCGAGGATTCGCATGACTACCCACGATTCTCTGCTCAGTCAGGTCGAAGCCGGCGTTGCCTGGATCACCCTCAATCGCACCGCCCAGCGCAATGCGCTGGACATTCCGACGCTAAAAAACCTGCACGCTTTGCTCGACGCCTTCAACGCCGATCCTGCGGTGCGCGTGGTGGTATTGACGGGTAGCGGTCGCAGTTTCTGCGCCGGCGCCGACCTGGCTGAATGGGCCGAAGCCGAGGCGCGTGGCGCACTGGAAACCTACGGCTGGACCGAAACCGCCCACGCCCTGATGACCCGTTTGCACAGCCTGGATAAACCGACCATCGCCGCCATCAACGGCACCGCCGTCGGGGCCGGGATGGACTTGACCCTGTGCTGCGACCTGCGCATCGCCGGGCAGTCGGCCCGGTTCAAGGCGGGCTACACCAGCATGGCCTACTCGCCAGACGCCGGCGCCAGTTGGCACCTGCCACGGTTGATCGGCACCGAGCAAGCCAAACGGCTGCTGTTCCTCGACGAACTGTGGGGTGCCGACCGTGCCCTGGCCGCTGGCCTGGTCGGCGAAGTTTGCGCTGACGATCAACTATTGAGCGTCGCTGGCGAGCTCGCCGCACGCCTGGCCGCCGGGCCAACCTTTGCCTTCGCCCAGACCAAAAAGCTCATGCGCGAAGGCGCCGATCGCAGCCTGGCCGAGCAACTGCAAGCGGAACTGGCTGCCGGCCTGTTGTGCGGTCGCAGCGAAGACGGCAACGAAGCGTTGCGCGCCGCCACGGAAAAACGCCCGGCGCGTTTTATCGGTCGCTGACCCTCGGTAAACCTTTAACAGCACTCGAACAACAGGTAGCACCCATGAATTTCCAACTGACTCAAGAACAAGAAATGTTGGTGGACTCGGTACGCAGCTTCGTCGAGAAGGAACTGCTGCCCTATGAAACCGAGGTCGACCGCGCCGACGAAGTTTCCCCGCAATTGGCCGCGCAGATCCGTGGCAAGGCGATCGCCGCCGGTTTCTATGCCTTCAACATGCCCGAGGAGGTAGGCGGTGGTGGCCTCGATTACTTGTCCCAGGCACTGATCGAACGTGAGCTGTCCAAGGTCTCCTGGGCGCTGCACGTGTTTGTCGCGCGGCCGTCGAAGATCCTCATGGCCTGCACCGGCGAGCAGATCAACGACTACCTGTTGCCGTGCATCCAAGGCGAGAAAATCGACTGCTTCGCCCTGACCGAACCAGGTGCCGGCTCCGACGCCAACGCGATCAAGACCCGCGCAGTGCGTGAGGGCGACGACTTTGTCCTCAACGGCAGCAAACACTTCATCAGTCACGCCGGGCACGCCGATTTCGCCATCGTCTTTGCCGTCACCGACACCTACGAACACAACGGCAAGAAGCGCAACGCCGTGACCTCGTTCCTGGTCGACCGCAACACCCCGGGCATGACCATCCGCCGGGGGCCCAAGTGTGTGAGCAACCGTGGTTACCACACCTTCGAAATGTTCTTCGACGACTGCCGCGTACCGGCCAATAAGGTCCTGGGCGAAGTCGGCAAGGGGTGGGACGTGGCCAACGCCTGGCTCACAGCCGGCCGGGTGATGGTCGCCGCCAACTGCGTAGGCCAGGCGCAACGGGCGCTGGACGTGTCGCTGCAATGGGCGGCCGATCGCAAACAGTTCGGCCAGGCCATCGGCACCTACCAAGGCGTGTCGTTCAAGCTGGCCGACATGGCCACGCAAATCCGCGCCGCCGAACTGTTGACCCTGCACACCGCCTGGAAAATGGACCAGGGCACCATGACCGATGGTGAGGCCGGCATGGCCAAGCTGTTCGCCAGTGAAGTGCTCGGTCGCGCGGCAGACGAGGCGGTGCAGATATTCGGTGGCATGGGCCTGATGGACGAAGGTCCGGTGGAACGTATCTGGCGTAATGCGCGGATCGAACGGATCTGGGAAGGCACCTCGGAAATCCAGCGGCACATCATTTCCCGCGAACTGCTGCGGCCGCTGCTGCGCTGATCGCCCGGAGAATTGCCATGTCCCAGACTATTCGTGACAACCTCAAGCGCATGCTCGCGCCACGGCATGTGGCCTTTGTCGGCGGGCGCAGCATGGCCCGCGCCCTCAAGCGCTGCGCCGAGGGCGGCTACCCAGGGCAAATGTGGCTGGTCAACCCGCAGCACGACAGCCTCGAAGGCGTGCCTTGCGTGCGAAACATTACTGACCTGCCGTGCGGGCCGGACGCAGTGTTCATCGCCACCAACCGTGAGCTGACCCTGACCTGCGTCTCACAACTGGCCGCCATCGGCACCGGCGGCGCTATCTGCTATGCCTCTGGTTTCGCCGAAACCGGCACCGAAGGCCAGGCCTTGCAACAGCAGCTGCTTGAAGCCGCGGGCGACATGGCCTTGCTCGGCCCCAACTGCTACGGCCTGCTCGACTACCTGCACAGCAGCGCGCTGTGGCCGGTGGCCCATGGGGGCAAAGCGGTGGAGAAGGGCGTGGCGGTGCTGACCCAAAGCGGCAATTTCGCCTACAACCTGTCCATGAGCGACCGCTCGCTGCCGGTGGCCTACATGGCCTCGGTCGGCAACCAGGCGCAACTGGGGGTGGCCGAACTGATGGACGTGCTGCTCGACGAGCCGCGCGTCACCGCCATCGGCCTGCATCTGGAAGGCCTGAAGAACGTCCCGGGTTTTGCCCGCGCCGCGCACAAGGCGCTGGAGAAGGGCATTCCAATCATCGCCTTGAAAACCGGCGTGTCGCAGATCGGTGCCGAACTGGCCCTCAGTCACACCAGTTCGCTATCTGGTTCCGATGCACTGTACGACGCGCTGTTCGATCGCCTCGGGGTAATCCGCGTCAGCGGCCCCGTGAGTTTCGTCGAAACCCTGAAAGCGGCGGCCTGCGGAAACCTGCCGGCGGGCAACAGTCTGATCGCGCTAGCCTGCTCGGGTGGCGATGCTGGCCTGATCGCCGACTACGCCGAACGCAACGACTTGGGCTTGCCCAAGCTCGATGCCGGGCAAGTCGGCGAACTGGCGCAGGTGCTGCCCAGCTACGCCAACCTGGTCAACCCACTGGATTTCACCACCGCCATCTGGGGCGACGGCGAAGCCCTGGACCGCATGCTCGACAGCGCCCTGCGCACGCCAGCCGATGCAGCGATGCTGGTGCTCGACTACCCGGCGCAATTTACCGGCGAGCGCAAGGAATGCGACCTGTTGCTCGACCTCTACTGCAAGGCGCTGGAACGTCACGGCAAGACCGGTTTCGTCACCTCGGCTTTCCCGGAACTGCTGCCGCCTCACGCCCGTGAGCATTTGCATGCCCAGGGTGTGGCGGCCTTGCAGGGCGTCGAAGACGGCTTGGCGGCGTGGGGGCGTATCGCCGGATACCCACGCAAGCGCCAGGCATTGTTGACGCTGGGCGAGTCGGCACTGGTGCCGCTGTGCCCTCAAACGCTGGCGGGCGAAGGGCAACTGCTCAATGAATGGGACTCCAAGCAGGCCTTGCGTGCATTCGGCCTGCCGACGCCCGACGGCGTGTTGAGCACACCGGACAATGCGCTGAAGGACGCCGCGGCGCTGGGCTATCCGTTGGTGGTCAAAGTCGTCAGCGCACAACTGCCGCACAAGACCGAAGCCGGTGCAGTGGCACTGAATCTCAAGGACGACACCGCTTTGAGCGCCGCGTTGGACAGGATGCGCGCCAGCATCAACGCGTACGCGCCGCAGGTGGCCTTCGATCAACTGCTGCTGGAACCCATGGCCAAGCCGCCATTGGCCGAGCTGATCGTTGGCATCAAGCGCGAAAACGATTTTGGCCTGGCGCTGGTGATTGGCGCCGGCGGGATTCTGGTGGAGTTGCTCAAGGACAGTCGCAGCCTGTTGCTGCCGACCACCGACGGCGCGATCCGCCAGGCCTTGCTGAGCCTGCGCAGCGCCCCGTTGCTGCAAGGTTTCCGCGGTCGCCAGGCGGCGGATCTCGACGCGCTGGTAGCGGCGATCCGCGCCGTGGCCGACTACGCCTGCGAAAACGCCGGGCAACTGCTGGAGCTCGATGTGAACCCATTGTTGGTCGGTGCCGATGGCACGACCGCGGTCGATGCGTTGATTCGCATCGCTCATGCGTGAGGACCTGAATATGCAAGACAAAACCTTGACCGGTGGCCAGGCGCTGGTGCGCCTGCTGGCCAACTACGGCGTCGATACCGTGTTCGGCATTCCCGGTGTACACACCCTTGAGCTGTATCGCGGACTGCCCGGCAGCGGCATTCGCCACGTGCTGACCCGCCACGAACAAGGCGCCAGTTTCATGGCCGACGGCTATGCCCGGGTCAGCGGTAAACCCGGCGTGTGCTTCGTGATCACCGGTCCCGGTGTGACCAATGCCGCCACCGGCATCGGCCAGGCCTACGCCGATTCGATTCCGATGTTGGTGATATCCAGCGTCAACCACACGGCCAGCCTCGGCAAGGGCTGGGGCATCCTGCACGAGTGCCAGGATCAGCGCGCAATGACGGCGCCGATCACTGCATTCTCAGCGGTGGCCCTGACTGCCGAAGACTTGCCGCAGTTGATCGCCCGTGCCTATGCGGTGTTCGACAGCGAGCGTCCGCGCCCGGTGCACATTTCGGTGCCGCTGGACGTGTTGTCGGCGCCGATCGCCCGTGACTGGAGCAATGACGTGGTACGCCGTCCGGGGCGCGGTCCGGCATCGGCCACTGCACTCGATCAAGCCGTGGCCAAGCTCAACGGTGCGAAACGACCCATGATCATCGCCGGTGGCGGTGCACTCGATGCCGCCTCGCAGTTGCAGGAAATCAGCACCCGACTGGCTGCGCCGCTGTTCACCAGTGTCGCGGGCAAGGGCTTGTTGCCACCGGATGCGCCGCTCAACGCCGGTTCCTCACTGTGTGTGGAACCGGGCTGGAACCTGATCGCCGAGGCCGACGTGGTGCTGGCGGTCGGCACCGAAATGGCCGACACCGACTTCTGGCGTGAGCGCCTGCCGCTCAACGCTGAGCTGCTGCGAGTGGACATCGACCCGCGCAAGTTCAACGACTTCTACCCTTGCGCCGTGGCCTTGCATGGCGATGCGCAACAAACCCTCTGTGGCCTGCTCGAGCGACTGCCATCCGAGGTACGTGATGCAAGCGCTGCGATTGCCTCGGTCAGCGCACTGCGTGAAGCGGTCAAGGCCAGCCATGGCCCGTTGCAATCGATTCATCAGTCGATTCTTGAGCGCATTGCCGCAGAGCTGCCGCAAAACGCCTTCATCAGTACTGACATGACTCAACTGGCCTACACCGGCAACTACGCGTTCGACAGTGCCGCGACCCGCAGCTGGTTACACCCGACCGGCTACGGCACCTTGGGTTACGGCCTGCCGGCCGGGATTGGCGCCAAGTTCGGTGCGCCGCAACGCCCGGGCCTGGTGCTGGTCGGCGATGGCGGTTTCCTCTACACCGCGCAGGAACTGGCAACCGCTGTCGAGGAACTGGACAGCCCGCTGGTGGTGTTGCTGTGGAACAACGATGCGCTGGGGCAGATTCGTGACGACATGCTTGGCCTGGATATCGAGCCCATCGGCGTGCTGCCGCGCAACCCCGACTTCGCGGCCCTCGGGCGCGCGTTCGGTTGCACGGTGAACCAACCGCAAAGCCTGGCCGAGTTGCAAACGGACCTGCGCCACGGCTTCAAGCGCAACGGCGTGACCCTGATCGAACTCAAGCATGCCTGCGCACACTGATTTGTATTTCAAGGGGATGAAGCCATGCGCTTTTCCGATCTGACTCAACGTATCGCCGGTGACGGCGCTGCCGCCTGGGATATTCATTACCGTGCACTGGCCATGCTGGAGCAGGGCAAGGACATCCTGCTGTTGTCCGTGGGCGACCCGGATTTCGACACGCCGCAACCCATCGTGCAGGGCGCCATCGACAGTCTGTTGGCCGGTAACACCCACTATGCCGAGGTTCGCGGCAAGCGCGCCTTGCGGGAGGCCATCGCCAAGCGCCACCATCAACGCAGCGGGCAGCGGGTGACAGCGGACGAAGTCACCGTGCTGGCCGGCGCCCAGTGCGCGCTGTTCAGCGTGGCCCAGTGCGTGCTCAATCCGGGCGATGAAGTGATCGTCGCCGAGCCGATGTACGTCACTTATGAAGCTGTGTTCGGCGCTTGCGGCGCCAAGGTCGTGCCGGTGCCGGTGCGTTCGGAGAACGGCTTTCGCGTGTTGCCCGAAGACGTCGCCGCGCGCATCACCCCGCGTACCCGTGCCCTGGCGCTGAACAGTCCGCACAACCCGTCCGGTGCAAGCCTGCCGCGCAGCACCTGGCAAGCGTTGGCCGAATTGTGCATCGCCCACGACCTGTGGCTGATTTCCGATGAGGTCTACAGCGAACTGCTGTTCGACGGCGAACACGTCAGCCCGGCGAGCCTGCCGGGCATGGCCGAGCGCACCGCGACCCTTAACAGCCTGTCGAAATCCCACGCCATGACCGGCTGGCGAGTGGGTTGGGTGGTGGCGCCGCCGTCCCTGGCTGCGCACCTGGAAAACCTCGCGCTGTGCATGCTCTACGGTTCGCCGGATTTCGTTCAGGATGCGGCGGTCGTGGCATTGGAAAGTGATCTGCCGGAACTGGACGCCATGCGCGAAGCCTATCGCCAGCGTCGCGACCTGGTGTGCGAGCACCTGGCCGATTGCCCGGGCGTGCGTGCCCTGAAGCCCGATGGCGGGATGTTCGTGATGCTCGATATCCGTGAAACCGGGCTCAGCGCCCAGGCGTTCGCTGATCGCCTGCTCGATCGCCACGGGGTTTCAGTACTCGCCGGTGAAGCGTTCGGCCCGAGCGCGGCCGGGCATATTCGCCTCGGCCTGGTGGTTGGCCCTGAACCCTTGCGCGATGCCTGCCAGCGCATCGCCCGTTGCGCCCAGGAACTGATGGAGGCTCAGCTACATGCTTAATCACAAGTCGCTGTTTATCGATGGACGCTGGCAAGTCCCGTCGGGCCAGGGCATCGCGCAAGTGATCAACCCGGCCACCGAAGAAGTGGCGGGCAGCGTGCCGTTGGGCGATGAACGCGATGTGGACAACGCCGTGGCTGCTGCACGCAGGGCCTTTGGTCCATGGTCGCGCACTCCGTCGAGCGTGCGTGCCGGTTACATCCGTGCGTTGGCGGAACAACTGAAGACCCGCGCCGATGAAATGGCCTCGGTGATCACCACTGAACTGGGGATGCCGGTGCAATGGTGCCGTTCGGTGCAAGTGGACGGGCCGATCATTGGCCTTGAACAATACGTAGAACTCGCAGGCCTGATGGACGAAGTGCGCGAGGTCGGCAACTCGCGGGTGTACCGCGAGGCGGTGGGCGTCTGTGCGTTCATCAACCCCTGGAACTACCCGCTGCACCAGTTGATCGGCAAACTCGCCCCGGCGCTCGCGGCGGGTTGCACGGTGGTGGTCAAGCCAAGCCAGGAAACCCCGTTGCACGCGTTCTTGCTGGCCCAGATGATCGAGGACATCGGCCTGCCAGCGGGGGTGTTCAACCTGGTCAGCGGACCGGGCTCCAAGGTCGGCGAAGCCTTGGCCAAACACCCGGACGTGGACATGGTGTCGTTCACCGGTTCCACCGGCGCAGGCGTTCGCGTCTCACAGGCCGCCGCGCCTTCGGTGAAGCGCGTGTGCCTGGAGCTGGGCGGCAAGTCGGCGTTGCTGATTGCCGAGGATGCCGATCTGGAGGCAGCGGTGCGCTATGGCGTCCAGGACGTGATGATCAACTCCGGCCAGACCTGCACCGCGTTGACCCGCATGCTGCTGCCGGCCAGTCGTTATGCCGAGGCGCTGGAAATTGCGCTGGAGGAAACCCTGAGCCTGAAGATGGGCGATCCGCTGGATCCGCAGAGCTTCCTTGGCCCGATGTGCTCCGCCGGGCAACGTCGCACCGTGCTCGACTACATCAGGATCGGCCAGGAAGAGGGTGCACGCCTGTTGTGCGGTGGCGACGCGGCGCCGGAATTCGAGCGTGGCTACTACGTCAGCCCGACGCTGTTCGCCGACGTTAACAACCGCATGCGCATCGCCCAGGAAGAAATCTTCGGCCCGGTGCTGTGCCTGATCCCTTATGAGGATGAGGCGCAGGCGATCCAGATCGCCAACGACTCGCCGTTTGGCCTGTCCAGCGGGGTCTGGGCCGGCAGTGCCGAGCGTGCCTTGCAACTGGGCAGACAGTTGCGCGCAGGGCAATGCTTCCTCAATGGCGCGGCATTCAACTATCAGGCGCCGTTCGGCGGCTACAAACAATCCGGTAACGGGCGTGAATGGGGGGAAGAGGGGCTGGGCGAATTCGTCGAAGTGAAGGCGATCCAGGTGTGACCATCAACGATTCAAAGACTGTATGCACCGGGCCCAGGCCCGGTGTCTTGCGTGGTTTTGCACGGGTATTTCATTAGCTTTTATCAGGGGCAATGCAATGAGCGATAACAAAAACAAGATTACTCAAGCGAACAATGAATTCAGTTTCCCGCGCAGGGACTTCCTGAAGTACAGCGCCGCCGCCGTGGCGGTGGCCGGGGCGTTCTCCATGGGCTTGCCGACAGGCGCCTTCGCTGCAGAAGCCACGCCGAAGCCGGGCGGCATATTGCGCCTGGGCCTTGCCGGCGGCAGTACCACCGACTCGAAAGACCCGGGGTCCTGGGCGGACACCTTTACCTTCGTCGGTTTCTCGGCGGTCTATAACACCCTGACTGAAATCGCCGTAGACGGCACCGCGATTCCGGAACTGGCCGAGAGCTGGACCTCAACCCCTGATGCCCGCGTCTGGACCTTCAAGCTGCGCCAGGGCGTGACCTTCCACAACGGCAAGAGCCTGACCGCCGATGACGTGGTCGCGTCGATCCAGCATCACCTCGGCGAGAAGTCCACCTCGGCGGCCAAGACCGTGCTGGGCGACGTGGCCAAGGTCAGCGCCAATGGCAGCGACAGCGTGGTGTTCGAACTGCATTCGGGCAACGCCGATTTCTCCTATGTGGTCGCCGATTATCACTTGGCGATCCTGCCGAGCAAGGACGGCGTGGCGGACTGGCAGGCTGGCGCCGGCACCGGTGGCTATCGCCTCAAGGACTTCGAACCGGGCGTGCGCATGACCCTGGAACGCAACCCCGATTACTGGAAAGCCGGGCGTGCGCACTTCGCCAGTGCCGAGTTGATCGCCATCGCCGACGGCGCAGCGCGGGTCAATGCGCTGGTCACGGGGCAAGTGGACGTGATCAACAAGGTCGACCTCAAGACGGTAGCGTTGCTCAAGCGCAACCCGAACCTGGTCATCGAAGAAACCAAGGGTGCCCAGCACTACACCTTCCCGATGCTCACCGACAGCCAGGTGTTCCAGAACAACGACGTGCGCCTGGCGATGAAGCACGCAATCAACCGCGAAACCCTGCTGGCTTCAGTGCTGTACGGCTATGGCCTGGTGGGCAACGATCATCCGATCCAGCCCGGTAGCCGCTTCATCAACACCGCGCTGGAACAGCGCACCTATGACCCGGACAAGTCGCGTTTCCACCTGAAAAAGGCCGGTCTGGATTCGCTGAAGGTGCGCCTGCAGGCCTCCGACGCGGCGTACACCGGCGCCGTCGATGCCTCGGTGCTGTTCAAGGAACAGGCCCGTGTGGCCGGGATCGACATCGACGTGGTGCGCGAGCCCGCCGACGGTTTCTTCTCCAACGTCTGGATGAAGCAACCCTTCACCACCTCGTTCTGGTACAGCAGCCTGACGGCCGACCGCATGTTCAGCATCGGCTACGCCAAGGGCGCGGCGTGGAACGAAACCCATTGGGACAACCCGCGTTTCAACCAGCTGCTCAACGCTGCCCGGGGCGAGATGAACGAGCCGTTGCGCCGTGAGATGTACAACGAAATGCAGGCGCTGTGCCGGGACGACGGCGGGGCGATCGTGCCGCTGTTCGCCAGCTCCGTGGCGGCGCGTTCCAACCGTGTGGCCCACGGCGGGCAGACCGCGCCATACGGAGAGCTCGACGGCTTGCGCGTGATCGAACGCTGGTGGCAGGCATAAGCGCTCGCCAAACCAATGAAAAACCCCTGTAGGAGCGAGCATGCTCGCTCCTACAGGGGAAATTGTGATCTTCGTAAGGAATCGCACGGTGAATCGGTGATCGTTCCCACGCACAGTGTGGGAACGATCATAAAAAGGTGCCCATTTCTAGGACTGCACGATGAGAAGTATTTTCAGGTTATTGGGGCAGCGCCTCGCTTTAGGCCTGCTTTCACTGTTCGCGGTATCAGTTATCATCTTCCTCGCCGTCGGCCTGCTCCCCGGCGACATCGCCCAGGCCATGCTCGGCCAGTCTGCCACCCCGGAAACCGTGGCGGCCTATCGCGCGCAACTGGGCCTGGACCTGCCACCCCTGACCCGTTTCGGGCAGTGGATCTGGCAACTGCTGCACGGTGATCTCGGCGTATCGCTGGCCAACCAGCGGCCGATCGCCGAACTGGTCGGCAGTCGCCTGGGCAACACCTTCAGCCTGGCGCTGTTGGCCGCGTTGGTGTCGGTGCCTTTGGCATTGTTGCTGGGCATGCTCGCGGCGTTGTACCGCAACAGCTGGTTCGACCGCCTGCTGAACACCTCGGCCCTGAGCGCGGTGTCGTTCCCCGAGTTCTTCGTTGCCTACATCCTGATCCTGGTGTTCGCGGTGAAGCTCAATTGGTTCCCGAGCATTTCCAACCTCTCGCCAAACGCCAGTCTGGGTGAGGTACTGGAGCGCTCGGTGCTGCCAGTGGCGACCCTGAGCCTGGTGGTGATCGCGCAGATGATGCGCATGACCCGCGCCTCCTTGATCAACCTGCTGGCCAGCCCCTACATCGAAATGGCCCGGCTCAAGGGCATCAGCCAGTCGCGCATCATCTTCCGTCATGCCTTGCCCAACGCGCTGGCGCCGATCGTCAACGTGGTGGCGCTGAACCTGGCGTACCTGGTGGTTGGCGTGGTGGTGGTCGAGGTGGTGTTCGTCTATCCGGGCCTCGGCCAGTTGCTGGTGGACTCGGTGGCCAAGCGCGATATCCCGGTGGTCCAGGCTTGCAGCCTGATCTTTGCCGCCACCTACATCCTGCTCAATACCAGTGCCGACGTGCTGTCGATTGCCAGCAACCCACGCCTGATGCATCCAAAGGGGTAGACCATGAGCCTGCTTAAAGAATTGCTCCGGGCGCCGCTGAGTGCGAAGTTCGGATTACTGGTGATCGTCGTGTATATCCTGGTGGCGCTGTTCGCCCCGGTGCTGGCGCCGTTTGGCGAAACCCAGGTGGTGGGCGAGGGCTTCGCGCCGTGGGGCGGGCAGTTCCTGTTGGGCACCGATAACCTGGGGCGCGACATGTTCAGCCGCCTGGTCTTTGGTGCGCGCAACACACTGGGCATCGCGTTTCTGACCACGGTGCTGGCGTTCCTGCTCGGTGGCACCTGCGGCCTGATCGCGGCGATCAAGGGCGGTTGGGTCGATCAGGGCCTGTCGCGGGTCGTCGACATCCTGATGGCCATTCCGCAATTGATCTTTGCCTTGCTGATTCTCAGTGTGGTCGGCACCACGGCCACCTCACTGGTGCTGGTGATCGCGCTGCTGGATGCAACCCGGGTGTTTCGCCTGTCCCGCGCCGTAGCGATGAACGTGGTGGTGCAGGACTTCGTCGAGGCCGCGCGCCTGCGCGGTGAAGGCCTGTGCTGGCTGGTCACCCGCGAGGTACTGCCCAACGCCGCAGCGCCGCTTATTGCCGAATTCGGCCTGCGGTTCTGCTTCGTGTTCCTGTTCATCAGTGCATTGTCATTCCTCGGCCTGGGCATCCAGCCGCCCACCGCGGACTGGGGCAGCATGGTGCGCGACAACGCGGTGCTGATCACCTTTGGCGACATCAGTCCTTTACTGCCCGCCCTGGCCGTGGCCTTGATCACGGTCAGCGTCAACTTCGTCGTCGACTGGATGCTGCACAAGTCCAGCGGCCTCAAGGAGTGCTGAACATGACGACATCCAAACCGTTGCTGGAAATCCGCAACCTGCACATCGAAGGTCACTACGAGGATGCCTGGCATCCGCTGATCAAGGGCATCGACCTGACCCTGCAACGTGGTGAGGTGCTGGGGCTGATCGGTGAATCCGGGGCGGGCAAATCGACCCTCGGCTTGTCTGCCATGGGCTATACGCGCGACGGCTGCAAGATCACCGGCGGCACGGTGCGTTTCGACGGCATCGACCTGCTCAAGGCCAAACCCGAAGCCTTGCGCAAATTGCGCGGCCTGCGCATCGCCTACGTCGCGCAAAGTGCGGCAGCCTCGTTCAACCCCGCCCATCGCTTGATCGATCAACACGTGGAAACGGCGGTGAAGAACGGTGGCATCAGCCGTGAACAGGCGATGCGCGAGGCGGTGCAGTTGTACCGCGTGCTGCGCTTGCCCAACCCCGAACAGATCGGCCAGCGTTACCCGCACCAGGTCTCCGGCGGCCAGCTGCAACGGGTCATGACCGCCATGGCGATGGCCTGCCATCCGGACTTGATCATCTTTGACGAACCGACCACCGCCCTGGACGTCACCACCCAGATCGAGGTGCTGGCGGCGATTCGCGATGCGGTGAAGACCTACGGCAGCGCGGCGATCTACATCAGCCACGACCTGGCGGTGGTGGCGCAGATGGCCGACCGCATCATGGTGCTGCGCCACGGCAAGCTGGTGGAGGAGGCCGAGACCCGCAAGATGCTCGGTGACCCGCAGGAGGAATACACCAAGTCACTGTGGGCGGTGCGCAGTTTCCGCACCGAAGCCAAAGCCTGCCCGCAACAGGAAAAGCCGCTGCTGGAACTGCGCAACAGCTGCGCCAGCTACGGGCGGCAACCGGTGCTGCATGACGTTTCCTTGAAGCTGTATCGCGGCCAGACCCTGGCGGTCATCGGCGAATCGGGCAGCGGCAAAAGCTCCACGGCGCGGTTGATCACCGGCTTGTTGCCACCGACCCATGGTCAAGTGCTGTATGACGGCGAACCGCTGCCAGCGGACTTCCGCCAGCGCAGCAAGGAGCAACTGCGGCGCGTGCAGATGATTTACCAGATCCCCGACACGGCGCTGAACCCGCGCCAGCGCATCGTCGACATCATCGGCCGGCCACTGACGTTCTATCTGGGGCTCAAGGGCAAGGCCATGCGCGCGCGAGTGGCCGAGCTGCTGGAGATGATCGAACTGGACCCGGCAACGTTCATGGAGCGTCAGCCCCGGGAATTATCTGGTGGACAGAAACAGCGGATCTGCATCGCCCGAGCCCTGGCCGCCGACCCGCAACTGATCATCTGCGACGAAGTCACCTCGGCCCTCGACCAACTGGTGGCCGAAGGCGTGCTCAAGTTGCTCAACCGCATTCAGCAACAGCTCGGCGTCGCCTACCTGTTCATTACCCATGACGTCGCCACCGTGCGCGCGATTGCCGACGAAGTGCTGGTGATGCAACGGGGCAGGGTGGTGGATCATGGCTCGCGCAGTGCTATTTTCACCCCGCCGCATCAAGACTATACCGGGCTGCTGTTTTCCTCCGAACCCCAAATGGACCCCGACTGGCTCGACCGCTTGCTGGCCAGTCGTGCTACCGCGAATTCAAACCCTACGCTGGAAAAAGTCTAAGGAATCCCCATGAAAGTACTGATCGTCCATGCTCACCCCGAGCCGCAATCCTTCACCGCCGCCCTGCGCGACCAGGCCGTCGCGACCCTTGAAGCCCAGGGCCATGAAGTGCAGGTCAGCGACCTGTACAAGATGAACTGGAACCCGGTGGCCAGCGCCGATGACTTCTCAAAGCGGGAAAATCCCGAGTACCTGGTGTATGCGCTGGAACAACGCCTCGGTGTGAAAAGCCAGTCACTGGCAGCGGACATCCAGGCTGAACTGGATAAATTGCTATGGGCCGACCTGCTGATCCTCAATTTCCCGATCTTCTGGTTCTCCACCCCGGCCATGCTCAAGGGTTGGATCGACCGGGTGCTGGTCTCGGGCATCTGCTACGGCGGCAAGCGCTTCTACGATCAGGGCGGGCTTGCCGGGAAAAAGGCGTTGGTTACCGTGACTTTGGGGGGGCGTGAACACATGTTCGGTGAGGAGGCGATCCACGGGCCGTTGCAGGACATGCTGCGGCCGATTCTGCGCGGGACGTTGGCGTATGTCGGGTTTGATGTGCTGGAGCCGTTCGTGGCCTGGCATGTGCCGTACATCAGCGATGAGGCGCGACAGGCGTTTTTGCTGGATTACGATCAGCGCCTGCAACACCTGAGTGATGATCAACCCTTGGTGTTCCCCAAGCTGTCGCAGTTCGACGAACAGCTCTATCCATTGCATCGATCCGAAACTGTGAATGCTTGACCCCTGTGGGAGCGAGCCTGCTCGCGAAGAGGCCATCAGCTTCAATATCAAGTTGACTGACCCGACGCTTTCGCGAGCAGGCTCGCTCCCACAGTTTTAATGATCTCCTACTCAAATCCTCCGCCCCATTGTTCTGAATACGCAAACACTGATGTCGCCGAGAATGGAATTGTTGGTGCAGTGGCCGGCTTGTAGCCTCCATCTCGCCGAACACCGGGATTGGTCAACGATCCGGTGGAGCTCCAGCCAGGGCTCATCAAGACGTCACACCTTGCTTTCGGCCTTACGCCCCTTCGGGGGTTTGGCGCCTAATAAAAATAAGGAAGGCAGGTATGAGTATTCGTGCATGGGGTTGCGCTGCGACCCTGTTCGCTCCCGTTCTGGGGGCTGGCCTATTGTTTCCCGCGATGGCGCAAGCATCCGGCATCCCCTATGCCAGCAACCGGCCCCAAAGCTTTCAGTTCAGTTCGGACTTCACCGAGCCCTACAACTCGGTGGGTCAGGAATTTGAATACAACGACGACCGCAAACGCTTTGACGATCACGGCAACAAGGTCGCCGGCAGCAACACCGAGACCTACGTTGGCCTGACGTCGTTGTTGCACTACTGGAAGATGGACGGCCTGCCCAATACCGGCTTCATCGCCAGTATCACCCTCCCGGAGATTGCCGTGCGCGGCAACGGCACGCGGGTCAGCGGGCTCGGCGATCCGTTGGTCGGCGGCCTGGTCTGGTACAACCCGACGCCGCTGCGCACTATCGGTGCGCAAGCCTATGTGCAACTGCCGACCGGCGCGGACTCGGTCAGCAGCGACACCTACGCGTTGTGGCCGTCGCTGTTCTACAACGAATGGCTGGGCAAAGTGAACATCGATTTGCTGGTCGGCGCGATCCTTCGCGGCGATGGTCCGCACCACACCGAACCTGGCGATACCGGCCACGCCAACCTGCGCCTGGGCTACAACATCGTGGACCGCCCGACCTACCAGGTCACGCCCTTCCTCAGTGCCGACTACCAGAAAACCTTCGGCTCCGATGATCGCAACAACAACACCATCGAATTCTCTGAATCCAACGAAACCGCGCTCGGCGCCGGCGTGCTGTTCCAGCTCAAGCCCGGCGTGCAAAAGGTCTTCGCCCAGAAAATGTGGGACCAGGTGTCCATCCACTATTCCAAAGGCGTGGAAGGGCGCAACACCACCGTCACCGACGGCCTGTTTGTGCAGCTCTGGCATTACTGGTGAATCACCGACGCCTGCCTGCGTCGCCGCTACTCATTCCGGAGAATAAAAAGTGAACGAAGAAAACCAGAAACTTGCCCTGTCACGCCGCAGCTTCATCAAGGCCGGCGCCGCTGGTACGGCTGTCGCCGCCTTGTCGGGGGTGGCCGCACGGGCGATGGCCAGCGACGAGCTGCCCTTTGATCGAGAGCACGACATTGTCGTGGTCGGCGGTGGTGGCAGCGGTTTGCCTACCGCGTTGTTTTCCCGCTGGCTGGGCAATGACGTGGTTATCCTGGAAAAAGCCGGCAGCCCTGGGGGCACCGCGGCGAAAGCGGCGTTTTGGTACTGGGTGCCGAACAACAAGCCGATGCGCGACGCCGGCATCGTCGATGAAAAAGCCGATTACATGCGCTATGTCGCCCGGTTGACACGTCCGCAATCCTACGACGCCTCGTTGCCCAAACTTGGCCTGTCGGATTGGGAATACGAGATGTGCGAGGCGATCTACGAGAGCGCCTCGCCCGCTGCCGAACTGCTGGCCGAACGCGACGCACTGCCTTATCGCCATTGCCCGGACGTACCGGACTATTTCGCAGAGCTGTCCGAAGACAAGGCCAAGAAAGGCCGCGTACTGGTGCCCAAGGAAGCCCGGCCCAGCATGTCCGACGGCGGTCGCGTGGCGATTCGTACGCTGACCGCCGCCGCCAAGCGTGACGGCGTGCAGATTCGTACCGGCGAGCGCGTGGTGAAAGTGATCCTCAACGGCGCGGGCGAAGCGATCGGCGTCGAAGTCGAGACCGAAGAGGGTGCGCGGCAACGGGTCAAGGCGCGCAAAGCGGTGATCTTCGCTACGGGTGGTTTTACCCACGATCCGGAACTGCGCCGCAACTTCCTCAACGCCCCCGTCTACGGCGGCTGCGCCGCCCTGACCAACGAAGGCGATTTCATCCGGATTTCCAGCGAGCTGGGGGTGCAGTTGCGCAACATGAACTACGCCTGGTCGTGCCCGATCCTGTTGGAAAAAGCCCTGGCCAAGGACGGCTCGATGTCCGGCATTTTCACCATGAACGGCGATTCGATGCTGATGGTGAACAAGTACGGCAAGCGCGTCGTCAACGAAAAGACCGTCTACAACGAACTGGTCCCGACCTTCTTCCAGTGGGACGGCGATAAGGCCGAATACCCGAACCTGGTGATGTTCTCGATCTGGGACCAGCGCGCCCAGGACTACTGCAGCAGCGACGAATACGGCTCTCCGATCGTGCCCAAGGGCGGCAACGACCGCCATGTGGTCAAGGGCGAAACCCTGGAAGAGCTGGCGAAGAACATCGCCGAGCGCCTGGATAAACACGCCGCCGATATCGGCGGGATGAAGCTCAGCGCCGATTTCACGCTCAACCTGAAAGCCACCCTCAAGCGCTTCAACGAGTTGGCCAAGACGGGCAAGGATCTGGACTTCCATCGCGGCGAGCTGGTGATCCAGGGCGTGTTTACCGGCCCGGTCAAGCCCGACCGCACCGGCAACCTGACCATGTACCCGTTGGCCGCGAAAGGGCCGTACTACGCGGCGTTGATCACCGGCGGCAACCTCGACACCAAGGGTGGTCCGAAAACCAACTCCGTCGGCCAGGTATTGAACAACGCCAATGCACCGATCCCGGGCCTGTACGGCGTCGGCAACTGCGTTGCGTCGGCCTCCGGTCGTGCCTACTGGGCCGGTGGTTCGACGCTTGGCCCGATCATCGCCTTTGCCTATCGCGCGGCGAACCAGGCGCACAAAGAACCGAGCCGAAGCTGAATCAAGCCCCGTGACTGCATGAGATCAACGATATGACGCACTTGAAATTTTTCCTGCGAGCCCCGGCGCTGTTGGCGATGGCGGCCAGTTTTGCTTTGACCGGCAGCGCTTTGGCCGATGACCTGGCGCTGGCGCAGAAACTGGCGACCAACCACTGCGCGGTCTGCCACACCTTCGACAAGGGCGGCCCGCCGGGGCAGGGCCCGAACCTGTTCGGGCTGCTGGGTCGCAAGGCGGCCAGCGAAACCAACTTCACCTACAGCGACGGCTTCACCAAAGCCATGGCCGGCAAGGTCTGGGACGAGCCGATGCTCGACGCCTGGCTCACCGATGCCCAGAGCGTGGCGCCGGGCAGCGCCATGGTCTATTCGCAGGACGACCCGGCCAAGCGGCAGAAGATCATCAGCTACATCAAGTCGCTGCACTGACGGCCAACAGCCTTATCACTCCAATATCGAAACGACGGAGACAACCATGATCAGCACCCTTACAATGACCGACGAGCAACGCAAATCGGTCGCCCTGGAATACCTCAAGGCCTTCGACAACGGCGGTATCACCTCCACTGGCGGCAGCATTCTCGACCTGTTCGCCGAGGATGCACAGGTCCTGTTTCCCAAGTGGGGACTGGCCACCGGCCGTGAGCAGATCGGCCAGATGTTCAGCGACCTTGGCAGCCGCTTGAAATCGATTACCCACGACTATGCGCATTTCAACTGGATTCTTACGGGCACCGACACGCTGGTCTGCGAAGGCACCAGTTTTGGTGAACACGTCGACGGCCACTGGCGTGCGGGCGTCCCGTCAGCGGCCGGTGCCGGCTACTGGGCCGACGTGTTCGAGATCCGGGATTTCAAGATCCAGCGCTGCTTCATCTACCTGGACCCTGACTACGGCAGCCAGGACACGGCGCGCTATCCCTGGCTCAACCGCTAACCGCAGCCCCCCCTGTAGGAGCGAGCCTGCTCGCGATGGTCGTTAACGAAAACGCGGGGAACCTGACACCCATCGGCGTTCTTGAGTTCATCGCGAGCATGCTCGCTCCTACAGTGGCTTGCCATTCGAGTTCATCGTAATCTCGCAGGTTCTCGCTTCGTATTCCTATAAGAACAAAAACATCCAGAGAACCTGCCCCCATGGATCGTTTACTCAGTGTCGAAGCCTTCGTGCGGGTTGCCGAAACCGGCAACTTCGCCAGGGCGGCCCAGCAACTGGGCGTGACCCGCTCGGTCATTACCCACCGCATCCAGCAGCTGGAGCAGTTCATCAATGCGCCGCTGTTCCACCGCAGCACACGCCATGTACGCCTCTCCGAGGTCGGGGAGACGTACTACAAGGAATGCGCGGACATGGTCGCGAGCTTCAACTCGCTGACCGAACACATGCGCGAACTGCGCGCCAAACCTACCGGAAAACTGCGGGTGCAGATGCTGCCCGGATTTGCCATCGGGCACTTCGGTCGTCTGTTGGCCGAGTTCACCCGGCTGTATCCGGACATTGAAGTGGACGTCATCGTCAACGACCGGGTGGTGGACCCGATCGAAGAAGGCTTCGATGTGGCGTTCCAGATGTTTCCGCCAATGGCCGAAACCCTGATCGAGCGCAAGTTGTTCAGCGTTCGCCGGCTGTTTTGCATGTCTCCCGATTACGCCAGCGAGTTCGGCGTGCCCACCCATCCCCAGCAATTGCTGCAACACAAGATCGCCCTGTACGAGGGTTATCCGTCGCGCAACCGCTGGCTGTTCAACCGCGAAGACGAACAAGTGGAGCTGAGCCTGCCTGGCCAGGTGCGCTCGAACTCGGTGCACCTGTTGCGTGATTACGCACAGACCGGAGTCTGCATTGTCTGCCTGCCGACACTGGTGGCCAGTGACGACCTGCTCAGCGGGCGGTTGATTCCAGTGTTGCCTGAGTACGCGTTGTCCTCCTTCAATTTTTCAGCAGTGTACCCCGCGACCCAGCGTCGGGCCTTGAAGGTACGTACGTTGATCGACTTTCTGGTGGAGAACTTCGGCGATGAGCCCTGCTGGGATAAACCGTTGCTGGAGCGTGGCTGGGTGCGCTAATGAACCTCGCACCCAGTAGGAGCTGCCGCAGGCTGCGATCTTTTGATCTTGTTTTTTAAGATCAAAAGATCGCAGCCTCGTTGCACTCGACAGCTCCTACACAGCTCCGACACAACTCTTACAGTGTTTGCGTTTCGCGAACACTGTTGTCGCCGGTCCTCTAATTGTTCCGGGACCAGGCGCGACGTACTGTTGGCTCACTGTTACTACAACAACAAAACGGTGAAAACCCATGAGTAGCGCGGCAATCGAAACGGTCTTCGGCTCGCTGGAAAAATACACCAAGGGCTCGGTTGAAATCATCAGCGGCCAGGCCAGTCACTACGCCTTTTCCAACGTTTTCGAGGTGGCGGAAAAATCCCTTCCGTATGAAAAGGTCGTGGTCGGCCTCAACCTCGGCTACGTCATTGAAACCCTGCGCGCCGAAGGCCAGTCGCCCTGGTACACGGCCGCGCACGACGAATTCGCCATCGTCATGGACGGCGAAGTGCGGGTGGACTTCCTCAAGCTCGATACGCCATTGACAGCAGGCGAGGGCACGCAACTGGCCGGGGATGTGCCAAAGGGCAAACCCATGGGCTACGTCCTGCTCAAGCGCGGCCACCAGTGCCTGCTGCCGGTGGGCACGGCGTATCGCTTCGAAGCCAGTCGCCCGGGCGTGATCCTGCAGCAGACGATCAAAGGCCCGTTGTCGGTCGAGAAGTGGGCCGACATCTGCTTCAAGTGATCTGCCCAGCCGTCCCCGCCCACAAGAACAAAAGGAATCCCGCCATGGCCATGCTTGAAACCGCAGCCCAAACGCCACTGTTCACCGATGAAGATGTCCAGGTCAGCGCCGCCCATCCCGTCACCGGTTATCGCTCTTTCAAACTCGGCGCGTTCGAACTGTCGCGCGACGAGTATTTCGCCCGCATTACCTGGCCCGCCAAAGGCCAGACCCGTTCGCACTTGATCCCGGCCGATGCCTTTCTGCGTGCCTTGATGCGCGACGTGGCCTGGGGCTTTTTCTACGGCTGGGTCAACTTCGACCACGTCATCGGCACCCGCAACTACTACGGCAAGGTCGACCTGTACGCCGGCACCTTCAACGGCACGCTGAAGGCGGCCGGGGTCAACTACACCGAAAACTTCGAAACGCCGCTGATCATGGCGACATTCAAGGCGATCCTGCGCGACTGGACCAACGCCACCTTCGACCCCTTCGCCGCACCGGAAGAAACCGGCAGCGCCTTCGGTCGCAAGAACGGCAACAACATCGAGGCCATCGAGCGCTTCCGTATCGCCACCCGGCGCATGCCCGGCCTGCCGGATGATTCGCCGCTGCGCAACGATCTGCCGGTCAACCGCCAGTTCATCGATGTGCCGCAGGACGAGCCGGAAATTCACGCCGCAGAAGGTTTCGAAGGCCAGATGCATGCCTTCAACCTGCACAAGTACCTGTCGCGCTCCGACGTGACCTGGAACCCCTCGGTGACTTCGGTGTGCAAGGCCAGCCTGTTCTGCCCGACCACCGAGGAATTCATCCTGCCGGTGTTCCATGGCAATGACCGGATCGAGTGGTTCCTGCAGCTATCGGACGAGATCATCTGGGACGTCGGCGACAAGGACGATGGCAACCCCCGTGCGCGCATCACCATGCGGGCCGGCGATATCTGCGCCATGCCCGCCGACATTCGCCACCAGGGCTATTCGACCAAGCGCTCGATGCTGCTGGTCTGGGAAAACGCCACGCCGAACCTGCCGCAACGCTACGAAAGCGGTGAGCTCAAGCCGTATCCGATCGAGTTCTAAGACCACATGTCTTGCCCGGCCTTGCGCCGGGCCATGCACTCAGCCATCCAGTCAGACACTGCGCCCAAGGCGCGGTGCGAGGAAACCATTATGCAAAATCAGCTCTATATCGATGGCCGCTTCGTCGATGCGGTCGCCGGCGGCACCATCGACGTGGTGTCGCCCCATGACGGCTCGTTGATCACCCGCATCGCCGCCGCCGAAGCCGCCGACGTCGACCTCGCGGTGGCCGCCGCCAAACGCGCTTTCCCGGCCTGGTCGGCCCTGGGTGCCGCCGAGCGTGGGCGCCTGTTACTCAAATTGGCGGACCGGATCGAGGCCTGCAGCGAAGAACTGGCACAGCTGGAATCCCTTAACACCGGGCACCCGATCCGCGATTCCCGTGGCCTCGACGTGCCGCGCACCGCGGCGTGCTTCCGTTACTTCGGCGGCATGGCCGACAAGATCGAAGGCGCGGTGATTCCGGTGGAAGCCGGGTTCCTCAATTACGTGCAGCGCAAGCCAATCGGCGTGGTCGGGCAGATCGTGCCCTGGAACTTTCCGCTGATGTTCACCAGCTGGAAGATGGGCCCGGCACTGGCGGCGGGCAACACCATCGTCATCAAGCCCTCGGAAATCACGCCGCTGTCGACCTTGCGCATTGTCGAGCTGATGACCGAAGTCGGCTTTCCCAAAGGCGTGGTCAACGTGGTGCCGGGTTACGGCCATACCGCGGGCCAGGCGCTGGCCGAGCACCTCGACGTCGGCAAGATTGCCTTTACCGGCTCAACCGCGACCGGTCGGCGGATTGTTGAAGCGTCGCAGGGCAACCTCAAGCGCATTCAACTGGAACTGGGTGGCAAGGGTGCGAACATTGTATTTGAAGACGCCAATCTGGAAGCGGCGGTCAACGGCGCTGCCTGGGCGATCTTCCATAACCAGGGCCAGGCCTGTATCGCCGGTTCGCGGTTGATTCTGCATGAAGACATCGCTGATGCCTTCCTGGAGCGCTTCATCGCCCTGGCCAAGTCGATTCGCCTCGGTGACCCGATGAACCCCGACACCGAGATGGGCCCGCTGACCTCGGCCCTGCACCGCGACCGGGTTCTGGCCTACATCGATATCGCCATCGAGCAGGGCGGCAAGATCCTCGCCGGTGGCAAGGCGCCGGACGACCAGGCCTTGGCCAAGGGTTTCTATGTCGAACCCACAGTGGTCGAAGCCAAGCCGGGTGACCGTGTCTGCCAGGAAGAGGTCTTCGGTCCCTTCGTCACGGTGGTGCGTTTCAGCACCGACGAAGAAGCGCTGGCCATTGCCAACAGCACCGAGTACGGGCTGGGCAGTGGCCTGTGGACGCAAAACCTCAGCCGCGCGCATAAAATGGCCGACGCGATCCACGCGGGCATGTGCTGGATCAACTGCTACAAGCGCGTCAGCCCCGGCAGTCCGTTCGGCGGCGTAGGGCAGTCCGGTTATGGCCGGGAAATGGGCTTTGAAGCGATCCACGACTACACCGAAGCGCGCTCGGTGTGGGTCAACGTCGACGCGAAAATCCCCCCACACTTCAAACGCTGAGGTCGGCCATGAATCCTTTTGTCTACCAAAGCCTGCCGACCCGCGTGGTGTTCGGCTGGGGCAAGCTCTCGGCACTGGCTGAAGAAATCGAGCGCCTGGGCGCCCGACGGGCGCTGATCCTCACCACGCCGGAACAGCACGGGCTCGGCGAACGCGTTGCGGCGTTGCTCGGTGAACGTGCCGCGGGTGTGTACCCGCACGCGGTGATGCATGTGCCGCTGGAAGTGGCGCAAGCGGCGCGCATCGAGGCGGCGCGCCTGGATGCCGATTGCTGCGTGGCCATCGGCGGTGGCTCGACCATTGGCCTGGGCAAGGCGATCGCCATGGATTCGGGGTTGCCGATTGTGGCGGTGCCAACCACCTATGCGGGTTCGGAGATGACGCCGATCTACGGCCTGACCGAAAACCGCCTGAAGAAAACCGGACGCGACCCACGGGTGCTGCCGAAAACCGTGATCTATGATCCGCAATTGACCCTGACCCTGCCGGCGCAGATCTCCGCCTGTTCGGGCATGAACGCCATGGCCCACGCAGTGGAAGCGCTGTACGCCGAGGACGCCAACCCGATCATCGGTTTCATGGCCGAGGAATCGATCCGCTCGCTGGCACAGGCATTGCCGGGGGTGGTCAAGGACCCGAACGATCCCGATGCTCGCAGCCAGGCGTTGTATGGTGCCTGGCTGGCGGGCATCTGCCTGGGCTCGGTCGGTATGGCCTTGCACCACAAGCTCTGCCACACCCTGGGCGGCACATTCAATCTGCCCCACGCCCAAGCCCACGCCATCGTCCTGCCCCATGCCGCGCATTACAACCGCGAGGCCGCCGCCGAACCCTTGCAACGTGCCGCCCGAGCCCTGGGTGGTCGCGACGCCAGTGAGGTAGGCGCCTTGTTGTATGCGCTCAACCAGAAACTGGGCATTCCATTGGCACTGGCTGATATTGGCCTGCCGCCCAGCGGTCCGGCCGAAGCGGCGCAAATCGCCTGTGCCAGCCCGTATTACAATCCACGGCCGTTCGAACAAGGCCCGATCGAAGCGCTGCTGACCCGCGCCATGCTGGGCCAGGCGCCAGCCTGATCAACCGTGCTATCAGCACATGTCGGAATAAAAACAATGACCGATCACGATAACTCCATGGAAAAACTGATCTGCGAGCAGGCCGTGAACAGCTTCGCTGATGCAACCGATGCGCGCTACAAACAGATCATGCAGAGCCTGGTGCGGCACCTGCATGCGTTTGTCAGCGAGGTTGAACTGACCGAGCAAGAGTGGTTTGAAGGGATACGTTTCCTGACCGAGACCGGCCACAAGTGCGACGGCCAGGTGCGCCAGGAATTCATCCTGCTGTCGGACACCCTCGGCGTATCGATGTTGGTCGACGCGATCAATCATCGCCACAGCGCCACGGCCACAGAGACCACGGTGTTCGGGCCGTTCTACATCGAAGGCATGCCCGAGCGCGCGTTCGGCGAGAACATGGCCTTCACCCCGGGCGAGGCGGCGCTGGTGCGCGGGCGGGTGGTCGATACCCAGGGCAATGCCCTGGACGGCGCGGTGCTGGACGTCTGGCAGACTGCCGAAAACGGCAAGTATTCGGGCCAGGACACAGAACAGCCGTTCGGTAACCTGCGCGGGCGCTATCGCACCGACGCCGACGGCTGCTTTGCGATCCGCACGATTGTCCCGGTGTGTTATCCGATTCCGACCGATGGCCCGGTGGGGCGGATGCTCAAGGCCGCCAATCGGCACCCTTGGCGGCCGGCGCACCTGCATTTCATGATCGAGGCGCCGGGATATCGCAAACTGGTGACCCACCTGTTCAATCACGATGATCCGTACCTGGCGTCCGATGCAGTGTTCGGTGTGAAACAGTCGTTGCAGGTGATCTACGAAGATCGAACGAGCCACGATGACCTGTCCGCACGGTTGGGCATGCCATTGCCGTTCAAGCGTGCCTGTTACGAATTCGTCATGGAGGCGGCGTGAATCATGGGCCAGTTTTTTGCCGTATTCGCCACCGATCACCCGGATTCCCTGGCCCTGCGCCAACGCTTACGGCCCAGCCACCAGGCGCATTTGCGTGGGACCGATGCACACCGCGTGGTCGTGCGCCTGGGAGGCCCGACCCTTGATGACGCGGGCCTGGCGATGAATGGCACGCTGCTGGTGATCGAAGCCGGCAGCCTGTCCGAGGTGGAATCGTTCATCCAGGACGATCCCTACGTTCAGGCAGGGCTGTTTTCGAGCATCCAGATTCGTCCCTGGCACTGGAGTCTCGGCAATCCGGAACGGCGGGGCTGAGCATGACCCTCATCATCTTGTGCCAACGGGAAGACATCACCGACGGCGGCGCCCTGGGGCTGCCGCAGCATCAGCAACTGCATCCCGCCGGCCTCGTCGCGGTGCGCCAGGGCGAGCAGGTGTGGGTGTACATCAACCGCTGCCCGCATTTTTCCGTGCCACTGGACTATCGCCCGCAGGAATTCTGCACCTATCGCGGCCAGGTGCTGATGTGCGCGCATCACAGTGCGATGTTTCGGTTTGAAGACGGGCACTGTATCGATGGGCCGTGCCAAGGCGCGACGCTGGAATCCGTGCCGGTGCGCTGGGTGGATAATCGTCTGGTCATGGAGGTGGGCGAGGAGGGGTGAACTACACTGTTTCAGGGTGAATCACGCCCATCAGGAGATCATCATGAAAAGGTTGTCACCCATCGGCCTGTGCGTCGCACTGTCATTTTGCAGTGCCCAGGGATGGGCCCAGACGGTAGTACCGCTGAAGGGCCAGACTTCGCAACAGACTCAACTGGACATCAACGAATGCAACAGCATCGCCGCCAGCAGTGCATCGACCACCTCGACACCTTCTGGTGGACGGATCAAGGGTGCGGCAGTAGGCGCGGCGGCCGGCGCGGCCGGGGCCCAGGTGCGCGGCCGCCAGCATGACGAGTTCTATGATCGTGTCGATGACGATACCAAGCAGGACTACCGGCAGAACCGCGCCAAGGAAACGGCGGCGGCGGGCGCCGTGGTCGGCGGTTCTCGCCAGCGCCAGGAGCGTCGGGCGCAGGAGAAAACCAACGCGGCGACCACTTCGACGGCATATACCAGTTGCTTGCAGGGGAAGGGTTACCAGGTCAATCCGTGAACCCGTCCCGTGTAGGAGCGAGCATGCTCCGGGCGGCGTTCCGACGATGGTCGTGAACGAAAACGCTGGCCATCTGACACCCCGCGGTGCCTGAGCCTCCATCGCGAGCATGCTCGCTCCTACAGGGGATGTTTAAATCCGGAGACTGGTCTTTTGTCGCTGGTCCAGCAAATACACCATCAGGCAGGCATACAACGTCACCGCAATGAACAACCCCATGCGCACCGCAAAGGCGGTGTAGACGTCCTTGCCCGCCAGGCTGTCCTGAACCGATTGCCCCAACAGGATAATCAGTGTGATCAAGGTATTAAGCCAGAAGCCAGGACTGAACCGGCCCGCACTCAAGCCATAAAGCTTGCGGGCCAGGATCAGGGCGAACAGCAGCATCCACAGGAAGAACATCCACAGGTGCACGAAAACCGTCAGTGCGCTCCAGAACGCAATCGCCAGCAGGCCGCCGAGCAGGGTCGAGCCAATCAGCTCGCGGGCGGCATCGCGGGCGTTGGTGCTGGAACTCTGTTGTCCCAGGCTCACCGCCTTGAGGACGATGGGCAGGTAGCTGGCGGGGTCGATCAGTGCCAGCAGGAAGGTTGGGATCACGATCAGGGTTGCGCGCAATGCGACGCGGTCGACGTCTGTCTCAGACAATGCCGGGGCGGGCGGGGGCGTCGGGGCGTTGGCGGGTTCCGGGAACAGCCAGTGACTGACCCTGCCGACCAGGACCGCCAGGAGCAAGCCGCTGGTCAACGCCTTGATCACCGTTGCCGCCAGGCCGAAGTCGGCGACCCCGGCCGCCGGGATCATGGTCAGGCCGATCACCAGGAAGGTCACCACCAGGTTATTGCCACCCCGCTGGCCAAAGCGAAACACCATCAGCAGGCCGAGGCCGATCAACAGCACGCCGCTGAAGGCGTAGTAACGCAGGAGCGGGATCAACAGCAGGCCGATGCCGGTGGTCAGCATCGCGGTCAGCGCCAGCACCAGGGTGGCCTTGAACGGCAACGGGCGATTGAGGCTGACCAGCAACAATGCCCCCAGCACCGGCGCCAGGAAGGGGATCGGCATGCCCAGGCCAAAACTCGCGGCCAGGCACAGCGCTGTGCCACAGGCCAGGCGCAGCGCGCGCTGCACCCTGGGCGAGCGCTCAGTAGGCATACGACAGCCAGCTCATCAGCCACAGGAACAAGCGGCCCAGCGGGTTGAGCACGTTGCCTTCGGCAGGGAAGGCCATGACTTCGGCCTGGCCGCCGGAACGGATGGCGCGGTTGTCCTTGAGCAGGGTCAGTGACTCGGGGGAAAACTCGATGACCACCGGAAAACGCTGGGCCGGGCGTAGCCAGTCACGGCTGTTCTGCACCGTGGGAAGGCTGCCGGGCGCGGTCGGCTGACCCACACTGACGCCGTAGCCGATACTGCGCACGCGACCCTGGAACACTTCGCCGGGCAGTGCGTCGAGGGCGATCGACACCGGGGTTTCGGGCCGGACCAGCGCCAGGTTGTTCTCGGTCATGTCCGCGCTGATCCACACATCGTGGATCGCGATCAGTGTCATCACCGGGTTGCCGGCTGCGGCGAATTGGCCGACATCGGTGCGCAGGTCGGTGATCAAGCCAGCCGAACGGGCGCGAATCTGTGTGTTGGAAAGGTCCAGCTCGGCTTTCGACAGGGCGGTCGCGGCACTGCGCAACAGGGCGTTGTCTTCCTCGCTGCCGCCTTCCTGCTCACGGGCGCGCTGCACTTCGGCGCGGGCCGCGGCGACCTGGCTGACAGCTGCCTCGCGGTTGGCGCGGGACACCTCCAGCAGGCGCACGGAAATGGTTCCGGGGTCTTCGCGGTACAAGCCCTCAAGACGCTGATTGTCCTGTCGCGCCTTGAGTTCGTTGGCCTGCGCCGCGCGCAGACTGGCTTGCGCCGATGCGATACCGGCGGTGCTGGCGCCGATCTGCCGGCGGGTGGATTCAAGGTCGGCGCGCGCGCGATCCACGGCGATCTGGTAGGGCTGCGGGTCAATCTCGAAAATCACCTCGCCGGCTTTCACATCCTGGTTATTTCGCACGTTGACACGTGTCACCCGGCCGGCGACTTCCGCCGCCACCGGAATCACAAACGCACCCACCCGTGCCTGCTGGGTATAGGGTGTGAAGCGGTCAGCCAGCAGGTACCAGGCCAGGCTCAGGACGATCAGCAGCAAGACCCACTTGATGCCTTTTTTCGTCGGGTCGGCGGCGGCCGGCGCGGGCTGGGGGGAAGGCGCGGCTTCAGTCATGGTTCTTTCACCTGATTGGGCAAAGGGAAGGCGGGCTGCTGCGCCGGGGGCTCGGCGAGCAAGTCGCCCCAGTCGGTGCGTTGTTCCATCTGCTGGCGCGTGGCGCGATCGACCTTGGGCTGGGCGCTGTACCAACCGCCGCCCAGGGCCTTGTACAGGGCAATCACATTGCTCACCGCATCGCCTCGACTGAGCAGGTAGCTGTCCTGCAGTTCGAGCAGTGCCCTTTGGGCATCCAGCACCCGTTGGAAATCCGAGTAACCTTCGCGGTAGAGCGTGTTGGCCAAGGCCAGCGAGCGTTGCGCGGCTTTTTCCGCATCGCGCAGGATGCGCTCACGTTGCAGGGCGCGGGTCAGGCCGTTGGCGGCGTCATCCGCCTCGCGTGCGGCCTGGCGCACCTTGTCGCGATAGGCTTCGATCAACTGCTGCAAGCGCGCATCCTGCACGCGCACGTTGTTGCTGATGCGGCCATAGTCGAACACGTTCCAGCGCAGGCTCGGGCCGCCGATCAGGTCGAGACTGCGCGACGTTCCGCTCAAGGTGTCGGTCGACCAGACGATGCCGCCGAGCAACGTCAGGGCCGGGTAGAAATCGGTTTCGGCGACGCCGATCAGCGCCGACTGTGCCGCAACGTTCAGCTCGGCCGCACGCACATCGGGCCGGCGCAGCAGCAGATTGGCCGGGACATCCTGCAAAACGGCGCGATCGACCAGCGGGATCAATTGGCTGTTGTCGACTACCAGCGGCAGCGCACCGGGTGGTTGGCCGATCAACACGGCCAAGGCATTGCGGGTGCGGGACAGCTGATCTTCCAGTACGGGGATGGTGCTCAACGTGCCCAGGTATTGGGTCTTGGCTTGTTGCAGGTCAAGTTCGGCGGTCTGGCCGCTGTTGAACAGTCTTTCGGTGATCTCGTAATTACGCTGCTGTTGGCGGGCGTTTTCGTTGGCGACGCGCAAGCGTGCCTCGGTGGTGCGCAGGAAGAAATAAGAGTCGGCGACCTGCGCCCGCACCAGGACCAGCACGTCGTCATAGTTGGCCTCAGCCGCGAAGTAGCTGGCATCGGCGGCTTCGATGGCACGGCTGAAGCGTCCCCAGAAATCCAGTTCCCAGCCCACATCGAATCCGGCGCTGTGTTGCCAGAAATGGCTGTCTACCGGGTTGGTTCCGCCGGACTGATGGCGGTTGATGTAGACGCTGTCAGCGCTGATCTGCTGCAGTTGCGGGTATCGCCCGCTTTGCGCGATGCCTAATTGCGCGCGGGCCTCCATCACGCGCAAACCAGCGATCTTCAGGCTGGTATTGCGCGCATCCGACTCGGCGATCAACCGGTCGAGCACCGGGTCGGCGAAAATTTGCCACCACTGGCGGGTGTCCGGGTACACCCCGCGTTGGCTGGCATGCTCAAGGGCCGGGGTGTTCCAGTGATCGACCCAGTCTTCGCCGGGTGGCTGGAAGTCCGGCCCCAGTCGTACGCAACCGCCGAGGACCACTACGCCTAACAGCAGTAGCTGGTGGCGTCGCATCCGCGTGGATGTAGCTGATTGCATTGGGCGTTTTCCAACCAAAGGACATCACAGCAGCATAGTCGTCAGCTTGCCTTCTGCATGACGTTACCAAGCAATAGGTAAAAACGTCGCGACTATCGTAAAAACGACCTGTTTGCGCTGAACGCGAACCACCATCAGTTTTCTGTTGAACGAGTGTTCAGCTTGAACTATGTTCGTTTCACCTTCTTTCCCGGCTGGTTGCGGGCTTGCGTTTCTTCATCTTGAACGAGGCACTGGCATGCGGTTTTCACCCTTTGTTGAGCGGATCCCGGAACAAGGCGTAGCCGCTATTGATGACCCCCACGGCAGCGAACTTACCGATCGGCCGGTTTTACGTGAAGCGCTCGCCGGGCACTACGGCAAGCTGTTTGGGCGTGAACTCAACGCCACAAACGTGATCACGCTGACAGGGGCGCAGGACGCCTTGCTCATCACGTCGAAATGCCTGCTCGCCGCCGGGGACGAGGTGATTGTCGTCGATCCGATGCACCCGACCGGCGACGCGCCGCTCAAGGCCTGCGGCGCCACGCTGGTGCGGGTGGCGTCCATTGATGCAGCGCTGCTGGCCAAGGCGATTACCCCGCGTACCCGGGCAATTTTCCTGGCCAGTGCGATGCTCAAGCACGAACCAATGCAAGCCATCGCCAGACTCGCCATTGCCCATGACCTGTGGGTGGTCATCGATGAAGTCCATGAGGACCTGACACTGCAGCACCAGAACCTGAGCCTCACGGTAGCGCCGGGCATGGCCGAGCGTTGTGTGGTGATGGGTAGCCTGGCGAAATCCCACCCAATGGCCGATTGGCACATGGGTTGGATCATCGCTGATCCCGCCCTGGTGGCGCGTGCCGAATCCCTGGTGTTGGCCAGGACCTGCGAGCGTATCCATGATTTTGTCCTGGCGTTGAAAACCCAGGGACCACGGCCTGTGGTCAGCGGCGTGACGAGCAGGCCGGTCAGCGAACCGGTCACCGCGCGAACCATGATCGAAGTCGAAGGCCTACACAAACGCTTCGGCAACATCGAGGTGCTCAAGGGCGTGTCCCTGACGGCGCGCGAGGGCGAGGTGATCTCGCTGATCGGCGCCAGTGGCTCCGGCAAAAGCACCTTGCTGCGCTGCATCAACATGCTCGAAGTCCCGGACCAGGGACGCATCCTGGTAGATGGCGAAAGCATTCACTTGAACCACACCCGCCCCGGCGCACCGTTGGTGTCTGATGCCAAGCAACTGGTGCGCATCCGTTCGAGCCTGGGCATGGTGTTCCAGAACTTCAACCTCTGGCCCCATCGCACGGTCCTGGAAAACCTCATCGAAGCGCCGACCCAGGTCCTGCGCGAAAGCCGGGCCGAGGCGACCGAGCGCGCCGAAGCCTTGCTTGAACGGGTGGGGCTGGCGGCCAAGCGCAACGAGTACCCGGCTTTTCTCTCCGGAGGGCAGCAACAACGGGTGGCCATCGCCCGGGCCCTGGCCATGCGGCCCAAGGTCATGCTGTTCGATGAACCCACCTCGGCACTCGACCCGGAACTGGTCGGGGAAGTGCTTCGGGTGATCCGCTCTCTCGCTGAGGAAGGCCGGACCATGATCCTGGTGACCCATGAAATGGCCTTCGCCCGCGATGTCTCCTCCAAAGTCGCCTTTTTGCATCAAGGGCTGATCGAGGAAACCGGTACGCCGGACGACGTGTTCGTACACCCACGCAGCGAGCGTTGCCGGCAATTCGTCAACGCTCATCAAACTCGCTAAAAACAACAAAAGACGGGGCAAAAACCATGGGAAATCGACGTTTGGCAAACTGGTTGACCGGCGCGGCCGCTGTAATGCTGGCTGGCATGAGCGCGGCGCAGGCACAACCGATCAGGTTCGCGGTCGCCGCCGAACCCTATCCGCCGTACACCGAGAAACAGGCCAACGGCGAATGGAAAGGTTTTGAAGTGGACCTGATCCACAAGCTGTGCAGCGAAATGAAAGCCGAGTGCGAGATCAAGGAAGTGGCATGGGACGGGATTATTCCGTCGTTGCTGGCAAAGAAAATCGACGTGATTTTTTCCTCGATGTCGGTGACCGAAGAACGGGAAAAACAGATCGCTTTCAGCAAGGCCTACTACGACTCCGTGGTGGCGGTTGTCGGACCAAAGGACGCTGTCGTCAAGAAATACCCGGACGACCTCAAGGGCAAGACCATCGGCGTGCAGAACTCCACGGTCAGCGCCAGCTACCTGAAGACCTACTACGAAAAAATCGCCGACGTGAAGTATTACGACACTCAGGATTCGGTCAACGCCGACCTGATCGCCGGTCGCCTCGACCTGATGATGGCCGACGGCACCGCCATGGCGGCCTTCGTCAAGACACCGGATGCCAGCAAGAGCAACCTGGATTACCTCGGCGCCGTGCCGTATGACCCGATCTTCGGCAAGGGCGTGGGCGCAGGCCTGCGCAAGGACGACACCGAGCTCAAGGCCAAACTCGACAAAGCCATCCAGGAACTGCTGGCGAGCAAGGATTATGACGACCTGTCCCAAAGCTACTTCGGCACGAGCGTGAAGCCGGCGTTCTGATAGCCAGATCTGTACACGGATCCCATGTGGGAGCGGGCTTGCTCGCGAAGGCGGTGTGGCGGTCGACATCATCGCTAAATGGCATACCGCTTTCGCGAGCAAGCCCGCTCCCACAGGGGCAAGTGGCGCCTTCAAGGTCACTGACTGGAGAACAACATGCCAGCTATGTTCGATTTGATCGGTTTCAGCGAGCAAGGATGGGGGGCGGCGCTGCTCAGGGGCTTATGGATGACCCTGCAGATATCCGCCGGGGCCTTCGTGCTCGGGCTGGCCATCGGCCTGTTGGTGGCCTGCCTCAAGTTGGGCGGGCCAAGGCCGATTGCCGCGTTGGCTCGCGGTTACACCACCTTGTTTCGCGCGGTGCCGGAGTTGCTGCTGATCCTGTTGCTGTACTACGTCGGCTCAATGCTGCTCAACGCACTGATGGCAACGCTGGGTTACGACGCGGTAAACGTCAGCGGCCCGCTGGCGGCGATCGTGGTGCTGGGGCTGGTGCAGGGCGCCTACGCCTCGGAGATTTTCCGGGCGGCGATCCTGGCCATTCCTTTCGGCCAGATCGAAGCGGCAAAGGCCTTCGGACTGCACGGCTTCGCTTTGTTCCGGCGCGTCACGCTGCCGATCATGGCGCCCTATGCGATGGCGGGGATGGCCAACCTGTGGATCAACCTGATCAAGGACAGCGCCCTGATCAGCGTGGTCGGCACCAACGAACTGTTGTACACCGCCCGGCAAGCGGCGGGTTCGACGCGTCATTACCTGTTGTTCTACCTCACGGCCGCGGCGCTGTACTACGCGGTGACGCTGGCTTCCAACTACCTGTCGGGACGGCTCGAGCGACGCATTCGTCGCTGGATGCCTCTTGTCGACTGAACCGGCAGAGAGAATCAAATGATCCCAACGTGGATAGTTGAATACGCATCGCTGTTGGCCCGCGGGCTGCAAACGACCCTTTTGATCCTGTTGATTGCCAGCGTGTTCGGTTTTTTCCTGGCGGTGCTGGTAGCGCTGGCCAGGATCTCCAGGAACAAAGTCATCGCCAAGCTCAGCCTGTTTTATACCAGCGTGACCCGCGGCACCCCCTTGCTGATCCAGATCTACATTTTCTACTACGGCCTGGGCAGTCTGTTTGCGCAGTTTCCATTGATTCGCGGCAGTTTCCTCTGGCCATACTTGCGTGATGGTTACTGGTACATCGTGTTCGCCCTGGTGGTGTCGGTGGGGGCCTATGTCGGCGAAGTGATCCGTGGTGGCTTGCTGGCGGTGCCCAAAGGCGAAATGGAAGCGGCTTCGGCGTTCGGCATGACCCCACGCCAGGCCCTGCTGCGGGTGCGCTTGCCCCGGGCGCTGCGCTTGCTGTTGCCGACGTTGGCTGGGGAAACCGTGATGCTGCTCAAATCCACGGCCCTGGCCTCGACCATCGCCGTGATCGATCTGTTGGGCGCGGCCAACGTGGTGCGCGCGCAAACCCTGCAGGTGTATGAGCCGTTGCTGCTGGTGGCCGGTGTCTACGTGTGCCTGACGTTCCTGATCGAGGCGCTTTTCGCCTTCGCCGAGCGTCGTGGCACCCCGGTTCGCAGGTCCGCATGATGAAGAGTACGCCGTTGGTTGACCGCTCCTTGCAAGGCATCGGCCTGTGCACATTGGGCTACGCGTTCCTGTCCTTGCAGGATGCCGGTATCAAGTGGCTGGTGGCTGATTATTCGGTGTTCACCATCCTGTTCTGGCGCGCCCTGGTGGTGGTGCTCGCCTGTTTGCTGCTCGGCCGTTTGCAACTGGTTCGGCGTGCCTGGCGTTCGTCCAGCCGGCGGCTGCTGGTGGTGCGCGGCTTGCTGTCGATCGCTGCCTGGCTGCTGTATTACACGGCGGCCCGCGACCTGACGCTGGCGGAGATGACCACCCTGTATTTCTCGGCACCGATCATGGTCACGGTGCTGGCGACGGCGATTCTCAAGGAGCGCGTCAACGGTTGGCAATGGTTCACCCTGATCATCGGATTCATCGGCGTGGTGATTGCTTGTCGCCCCAGCGACATGGGCGATCCGCTGCCGATTGTCCTGACCCTGTTGGCGGCGATGTGCTGGGCGTTCACCTACATCCAGTTGCGCCAGGTGGATGAGCAGACCTCGGTGCTCGAACAGATGTTGATTACCAACGTGGTGTTCGTCATCTGCATGGCACTGGCGTTGCCTTGGACCCACACCCCGGCACCGGTTCCCGCCTGGCTGGGCATGCTCGGTGCGGGACTGATGGGCGGCATCGGCCAGTTCCTGCTGTTCGCCAGTTTCCAGCGTGCCACCGCGACCGTGCTGGCGCCGTTCGAGTACACCGGGCTGATCTGGGCGTTCCTGCTGTCGAGCCTGATCTGGGGCACGCTGATGGATGTGTCGCTGATGATCGGCGCCGGGTTGATTGCGGTCAGCGGCACCCTGGCGATGATTTTCGGCCGGCACCCGTCGCAGGAGGTCGTCGGTGCCGAATGCTCGGTGTCGCAGCCTCTCTATCCCGAAGCGGCCGAGGGCAAGCCCGATGGCGGCCGAGCGAGTGTCGTGGATCAATGACAGGAGGACTGGCTTATGGCGCAGGATGTTTCATTCGAGGTTCGCAACAACAATGGTGAGCCGGTACAGGTCGGTGCCTGGCGTTTCGAGGGCGGCCGCGGTGGGCCCAAGGTGCACTTGCAGGCCGGGGTACATGCCGATGAAATCGCCGGCATGCTGGTGCTGCACCTGTTGATGCAACGCCTTGAGGTGGCCGAGTCCCAAGGCCGCCTCAACGGCAGCGTGACCGTGGTACCACAGGCCAACCCGCTGGGTATCGGTCAGTTTCGCCAGGGGCGGATCCTGGGACGTTTTCACGATGCCAGCGGACAGAACTTCAACCGTGGCTTCGATCGGTCGGCCGCGATGCCGCGGCCTTCGACCAATGTCCAGGAGTGGCAACAGAAACTGGTGCAACTGGCGGCACCGGCGGATGTGATGCTGGACCTGCACACCGACGACGAAGCGCTGCCCTACCTGTATGTGCACCGCAGTTTCTGGCCCCGTGGCCGTGAACTGGCGGCGGCGCTGCGGATGGACCTGGCGATCATCTGGGATGACGGCGGCGACGGTTCGTTCGAGGAAACGATTATTGCGCCATGGCTGCGCGACGGCACGACTGGGCAGCGCCTGGCCGCGACCCTGGAGCTGCGAGGGCAGGGTGACGTCAGCGACCGTTTTGCCGAGCAGGATGCACAGGGGCTTTACGCCTGGCTTTGTGGCCAAGGCATCCTCGACGATGCGCTGGCGCCCGCCGACTGGGCCGTCGAGGCCGTGGAGATGGGCCACATGGAGACCATTGTCGCGCCGCAGCCCGGGGTGCTGATCTTCGAGAAGGAACTGGGCGATCAGGTCGAGCAGGGGCAGCGCTTTGCACGAATCCTGCGCCGCCCAGGTGACCCGTCCTCCGAAGTGGTGCTGTATGCCGAGCAGACCGGGCGCCTGGTCACACGCTATCGCGATCGTTTGATCGCCCGGGGCATGGGGGTGGCGAAGTTCACTGGCAGTCGCCTTTCGCGGCACTGGAGCGGTGGGTTGCTGGATCCCAACTGAGGCGCAACGGCGGCAGTGGCCGATCACCGGTGTGCATGTTGAACGCCGGTTGACGATATCTGACAACCGTCCGTCGCTGGACTACGCTGCGATACGTACCCTGTCCAGAACCCAGTGACGTAAGGAACGGATGCATGCGCAGCTGGTTGCTCGCCCCATTGATCGTCATTGTCGCGATGTGCTGGTCGATATTGCTGCGAGCCGAGGACGCTCCCCCACCGCTGGAGGCGCAACCGGCGCCTGCGGAACTGAAAATCGCCAATCGCAGCATCATTGTGTTTCGCGGTGCATTACTCGGTGAAGCGCCGCAGATCCGGGTCAAACGGGCCAAGACAGCGATCAACGAAGCACTGGATGATGCGGACGACCTGAGTGTCACCCTTGATGGCATCCAGGGTAGTTACCTGGTGCTGCTGGGCGCCAAGCGCGCGTTTATCGTTTCCCCCAAGGATGTCGATACCACCGAGTTCGAATCAGTCAGGCAGGCGGCTGAAAGTGCTGCTGGCAAACTGCGCCAAGTGGTGGCCGAAACCCAGGAAGCCCGTAGCCTGCACTTGATTCTCAGATCGTTGGCGGGTGCAGCGCTGGCTACCGGTATCTATGTTGTGTTGCTCTGGGGCATGGCGTACCTGCGCCGTCGCTTGCTGAAAAAACTGCCGGACCTGATGCACCGGCACACCCAGGCGTTGAAAGTCGGACGGGTGCAGGTGATCGATGCCAACTACCTGTATCCGCTGGTCAGCCGCCTGCTGGGGATATTGCGCTGGCTGGTCGTCTTGCTGCTGACCTACGAATGGCTGGGTTTTGTCCTGTCCCGCTTTCCCTACACCCGGCCTTGGGGCGAAAGCCTCAACAACTACCTGTTGGAAGTCGCCGGTTATCTATTCCAGGGCATCGTCGGCGCGATACCCGGACTGGGCGTGGCCTTGGCGATCTTTTTCATTGCCCGCGGCACCACGGTCTTCGCCCGTCGGATCCTGCGGCGCATGGCCACCCCTGGCACCTTCAGCTGGTTGAACCAGGAAACCTTGCAACCGACCCAGCGCCTGACGTCGCTGGCCATCTGGCTGTTCGCCCTGGCCATGGCCTATCCCTACCTGCCGGGCGCTGGCACTGAAGCCTTCAAGGGTTTATCGGTGCTGATCGGCCTGATGATTTCCCTGGGCGCCACCAGCGTGGTCGGGCAGGCCGCGTCCGGGTTGATCCTGACCTACACGCGCACCTTACGCCCCGGCGAGTTCGTGCGCATTGGCGAATACGAAGGCACGGTGACGGAGCTGGGCATGTTTACCACGCGCATTCGCACCGGCCTTGGGGAAGTACTTACCCTGCCCAATTCAATGATTACCGCCACCGTCACCAAGAACTATTCGCGCACCGTGCAGGGCCCGGGTTATGTGGTCGACACCGTGGTGACCATCGGCTACGACACGCCGTGGCGTCAGGTCGAAGCCATGCTGCTGGAAGCCGCCAGGCGCACCCCGGGCGTGCTCGATGAACCGCCAGCGCAGGTATTCCAGACAGCCCTGTCGGATTTTTATCCCGAGTATCGCCTCGTGGCCCAGGCCATCCCCAGCCAGCCACGCCCCCGCGCGATGTTGTTGAGCATGCTGCACGCCAATATCCAGGATGTGTTCAACGAGTACGAAGTGCAGATCATGTCGCCGCACTATCTGGGCGATCCCGAGCATGAGAAGCGGGTGCCCAGGGATAAATGGTATGCGGCACCGGCGCAAAAAACCGGGCATCCCTGAGTGAAACTGACTAGACGCCACCGTTCTTTTGCCGGCTTCAACCTTGTGGCCGTGGGCCTGATTTCAGGTGAGCACGATCCCCTGTGGGAGCTGGCTTGTCGGGTCGCCGCATCGCAGCGATGGCGGCCTGACATCCGACCTGGGTTTTGTTGACCGGGTACATATCCATTTCTGCGGTAACGGCCACCTGGGGTTTCGCTTTTACAGCGAGTCACTTGGAACAGCCCCAAGTAACCAAGGGCTCTTGCCCCTGGCGTTCGGTGCCTCGCTTCGGCTCGGCATGCCCTCGCTCCGGTCCTGCTCCGTGGGTCGCCGCGATCGGCCATCCATGGCCGTGCGCGGCTAAACCGGCATCCATGCCGGTTTACCCACTGCGCAGAACCTCCACTCGGCCTCTCGAGGGGGCAAGAAAATCAAAAGCCAGATCACAATCAAAAGCGAGGCGGCCTGACAGCCGACCTGATTGCAGATCTGTCCGCGTTGTGATCGTTCCCATGCTCTGCGTGGGAATGCCGCCAGGGACGCTCCGCGTTCCGCTGACGGTGCATGACGTGAGCCGAGCGCAATGGTGACGCGGAGCGTCACAGGATGCATTCCCACGCAGAGCGTGGCAACGATCACAGCACCGCGGGCCGTCAGGTGCCCAGCGTCCATCGCGAGCATGCTGAACTGCTCCATGGCTATTGGCGACAGAGAGTTGTTGTAGCTGTGGAGCTTGCTCGCGATGAAGGTCAACGATCACGCGGGAAACCTGACTCACCTAGCGACCGCCAGATCAATGCCTGCACTCCGACAACACCACCTGGCACGTCCCGGGTGTACCCCCCGAACGACCCGCATAACGTATGCAGTTATTCAACGACTTCTGCCGCGCAATGCTCAAGGTGGAGCCAAAGGCCAGGCCGCCTTCGCCAGCGGAGGGCAGGGCTTTGGCATAGCAGCTTGCGCCTGTGCCTGAGGCCGAGTTGCGAGCCGAGGTGTTCTTGCCCGCACATCCCGCTGTCAGCACCAGGTTGATGGCGAGAAAAGAGGGCAGGACCCATGACGAGCATTGGCGCACTGTTATTGCGGTCATCCCGTTTCCCCTGGCTCAAGCGGCTGGCAACCGGTGGTGTGCCTGATCAGTCTAGTCGGCCTGGGGGGCTGGTGAAGGTGTTGCCGATCAACAGTCATGGCGCCCTTGTCGCATAAATTTGAAATGCACGGCGTTACTCGACAGAATCGCCCCCCCGATCGGGCCAAAGGTGCTGCTAGTTCGGGGTGAAAAGGGGTAGTAATTGAACGAACAGACATTGTCCATGCGCCTGGAACGCGTGGCGGCGCATGTGCCAGCCGGCGCGCGCCTGGCCGATATCGGCTCGGATCACGGCTACCTGCCAGTGGCGTTGATGCGCCGTGGCGCGATCAGCGCGGCAGTGGCCGGTGAGGTGGCGTTGACACCATTTCGCTCGGCCGAACGCACCGTGCGCGAGAGCGGCCAGCACGCACGGATCAGCGTACGCCTGGCCAATGGCCTGGCAGCAATCGAGCCGGAAGACGACATCACGGCGATCAGCCTCTGTGGCATGGGCGGCGAGACCATCCGCGACATCCTCGACAGCGGCAAGGCGCGCCTGAGCGGCCAGGAACGCCTGATCCTGCAGCCCAACGGCGGCGAACAGCCACTTCGCCTATGGCTGATGGAAAATGGCTACCGCATCCTTTGTGAGGAAGTGCTGCGGGAAAATCGCTTTTATTACGAAATCATCGTCGCCGAGCGCGCCGGACCGATGGTGTATAGCGCCCAGGAACTGTACTTCGGCCCATTGCAGATGCAGGCCCGCAGCCCCGTGTTCCTGGCCAAATGGCAGCGAATGCTGCGCGTCAAGCACAAGACCCTGGGCCATTTCGCGCGGGCGCGGCAGGCCGTGCCCGAGGAGAAGATGCAGGACATCACCCGGCAGGCCCGATGGATCACTGAGCTGCTGGCTTAACCCCATCCGGGACTAGCAACCACGCAACTGCGCGGGACTCACGCCAAGACGCTGCCTGAAGGTGGTCGTCATGTGCGCCTGGGAGTTGAAACCGCAGGCGTGGGCGATGTCCGCCAGCCTCGCGGTCGAATCACGCATCAGGGCACGCGCCTTGGCAAGGCGCCGGTCAATCAGGTAACTGTGCGGGCTTTGCCCCGTCGCCTGCTTGAACGCACGCATGAAATAACCTTCGGACAACCCGAGCAATTGCGCCATTGCCTGCACACCCAGCGGGCCGTCGAGGCCGGCATCGATGAACTCATCGAGCAAGCGCATGCGGTTGGGCGTTAGTGAGCCTTGCAGCGGAGTCGACAAACCTGCGTTCATTGTAGCGCGCTCAGCCAGTGCGAGTGCCCAGGCCTCCCAATCGTCCGCCACCCCAGCCTGTAACAGCGCACCGCGCATTCGCAGGGCGAGGGCGGTCGCCTGCGGATCCATGCGGTTGTTAAAGGCCCGATCCCCCGGCAATACCCTCCCGTCGGTGCGTATCACCCGCAGGTATTCACCGCCCGTTGGCGATTCAGACAATACGTCACACCCGGTGGGGACGAACGCCAGGCCGTTGGGCATGGCAATGAAGGGTTGTACCCGATCGCTGCCGATGGCGTGCAGGCCGCGCTGGCTGTCGAAGGCAAAGCCAATCGCCGACTGGTTCGCGACATATCGGGTCGCGTAGGCGCTGCCGGGCAGCAGTTCGATCGCCCATGGCCCCACCTCGATACGGCGCACCGGTTCAGGCGGGAATGGCGGTTGCAGGCGGTTGAGAGGGTTCATACACACCATAGTAATTAAGAAGGGGGCCGAAAGTCAGGTCGGTTTTCTGAAAGCCGGCCAAGGGCGTGCGTGTCTAGACTGGGCCAAACCCCTGGGAGCCTCCTCATGCACACACTGACTCGCGACGATATCGAACAAGCTGCTCGCCTGGTTTACCAGGTGATGCCTGCCACCGCGCAGTACCCCTGGCCCTTGCTGGCTGAACGCCTGGGTTGCACCGTGTGGGTCAAGCACGAAAACCACACGCCGACCGGTGCATTCAAGGTGCGTGGCGGCATTACCTTCATGCACTGGCTCAAGCGCACGCACCCGGGCGTGCGAGGCATTGCCACTGCCACCCGCGGCAATCATGGTCAAAGCCTGGCGCTGGCGGCCAGCGCGCAGGGGTTGAATTCGCTGATTGTCGTGCCTCAAGGTAACTCTCTGGAAAAGAACAATGCCATGCGCGGATTTGGCGGCGAAGTGGTCGAACATGGCCGCGATTTCGATGAGGCCCGCGAGGAAGCCGCACGCCTGGCACAGGTCCATGGCCTTTACCTGGTACCGCCATTCCACACCGAGCTGGTCAAAGGCGTGGCCACCTATGCGCTGGAACTGTTCAAGGCCGCGCCGGACCTGGATACCGTCTACGTGCCGATTGGTTGTGGCTCGGGGATTTGCGCAGTGATTGCCGCCCGCGATGCGCTGGGCCTGAAAACCCAAGTGGTCGGCGTGGTGTCCACCGAGGCGGCAGCCGCGAAATTATCCTTTGAAACGGGTGCACTATGTGAAACCGCCTCTGCCGACACCTTTGCCGACGGCCTCGCCGTGCGCAAGCCGATTGCCGAAGCCTTTGCCGTCTACGCGGCAGGTGCAGCGCGGATCGTGTCGGTCAACGAGGCGCAGATTGCCGAGGCCATGTGCATGTATTACACCGATACCCACAATCTCGCAGAAGGCGCAGGCGCCGCCGCCCTGGCAGCGCTCATCCAGGAGCGCGACGCAATGAGGGGCAAAAGGGTGGGGGTGATCCTGTCCGGTGGCAACGTCGACAGATCGGTGTATGCGCGCGTGATCGGCTGACGGGTTTGCCCCTCCGTCAGATACGGCGCACTCGACTATCATGAAATCAACCCCATTGGCAGCGGGCGTGGCGGGACAAGGTAGCCGCCGTGCCTATCCCCGCGCCATTGTCGATGAACTCCAAGGCATTGGCCGCCCATGAACCTTTCAGAGTTGATCTGGCCCCGGTTGCAAACGCTCACTACGCAAGCGCTCAAGGAGCAAGAGACCGGGCATCAGCAGGACAACACGAGTATCAGGGCGGCCAACTGGGACGTTGACACCGATGCGGCGCTTGAAGAAGCGCGACGCCTCGATGATGCCGAATCGGATCGACGAAAAACCGCAGACGCCAAAGCCAGCCTCTACCTGGCAGCCGTCACCGCGCTCGCACCGGTGTTAGCCTCTTTGCTTGCGAGCATCTGGAGCGACAAATCAACCATCGGCTACAGCATCGTCTGGTTGGGCATCTTCCTGGTGGCCACCTTGTATCTGTTTCGCGCAGGTATATGGGCATTCGAAACGCTCAAGGTATCAACCTCAAGCCGGGTCGACGCCAGTGACCTGGCGAGCCTGTGGTGCAAGACCGATCCCAAGCCCGAGCTGGTGGAGAAACTGCTGCTTGCCGTGAGGCACAACCACACCGGGACCCATCGCAAGCTGTCCTGCATCAGGATGACCCATGCCTTTCTGCTCAGGGCCTTCCTGTCCTTTACCCTGTTGCTGATCGTCCAGGTCGCCTGGATACCTGTTTGTCAGCTGGTAGCGCTGGTGGTCACCACGATCCGTTGTACCTGCTAGGTGAGAGGGGCGCGAGCTCCCAGCCTTGGCACTGACGCAACAGGTGGGCTTCCCGCTTGAGAAGTATTGATCACTCATCATTCCATTGGAACTCCCCATCACACTGTCCCGTCATCAGAAGGGAGGGGGGCTGCGGCTATTTCGTGGCGAACCCTGATAACGCTTTTCTTCACTCAGAAGGCGAGGGACGACATGAATACTACAGACAGCACGACAGATAACCTGTCAGACAAGCCCAATACAGCAACACCAGCCCCTGACTTTGAACACCTCAAGGAGAACGTGACAGAAGCGCTTGGCGGTGCGAGACAGCAGGTGGATGAGCAGTTTGGCCAGTACCGTGACACGGCAGCCGATCAGATCGAGGCCCTGGCCCAAGGGGCAAAATCTTTCGTTTCGGAACTTGAGGACAAGGACAAGCTTGGCATGTCCGACTACCTCGCAGACATGGCGGAGTCCATGAGCGGGCTGGCGGGGAATTTGCGCGGGAAAAGCGCGGAGCAGCTGCTCCACGACGCGGCCGATCTGGCGCGCAATAATCCGGGATTGTTCATTGCCGGCAGCATTGCGCTGGGCTTTGGCCTTTCGCGTTTTCTCAAGGCCGGCACCGCGCCTGCGGCGACAGTCAGCGATAGCGATGGTGGCGATCCGGCGACAGGTCGTTCAATGCCTCCGTCAGGTGGTTTTGGCGCTCAACGACCTTACGAAACCTCCGTTCCGACACGTCCCGATCACAACCCGGGTCTGGCAACCGGCATCACGCCGGCCTCGCCGAACGGACAGGGTCATCCATCAGACTTCGCGACGAATCCGACTCCCGGTTCCACGTCCTTTAAAGGAGCGCTGTGATGAACAGAGATAACCCAGATCTGCCGGGCGCAAGACCGGTTCCCGTGCCTGAAACTGACGCTTCGGTCGTCGGGCTGTTGCGTCAGTTGACGCGCGAAGTGCCCTCGTTGTTCACCAAGGAACTGGCGTTGGCCAAGGCTGAGCTGCTAGCCAGCCTTACGACGCTCAAGGCTGGCATTGCCGGTGTCGCTGGCGGGGCGATTGTGCTGCTGGCGGGGTTCATCATTCTGCTGATGTCCGTGGTCTATGGCTTGAGCATGGTCATGGCACCGTGGCTGGCCGCACTGATCGTCGGTGTCGTGGTGATGATCGTCGGGTTCGCCATGTTGCAATCCGGGAAAAAACAGTTCGAACCGTCCCACTTCAAGCCTGATCGCACGCTGGACGCCTTGAACAAAGACCAGGAAGCGCTGCGTAGGAGAGTCTCATGAACAGTGAATTCGAAATCGAATCGCAAAAAAGCCCCGAGACCATCGAGCGTGAAATCGATGCGCAGCGTGCAAGCATTGGCAACATCGTCGATGCGCTGGAAAGCAAGTTCACCCCGGGTCAGGTCTTCGATCAGGCGTTGTCTTTCATGCAGAGCAACGGCACTACGTTCCTGAGTAACCTTGGCACGAGCGTGCGCAATAATCCGGTGCCTGCGGTGGTGACGTCGGTGGGACTGTTATGGTTGATGATGAGCCAGAACCGTCCGCCGACTCCTCGTCCCGTTTATCGAGCGCAACCACAGGAGAACAAGGTAGGGGAGTGGACCGATGGCCTGGCGGATGGCCTCGACGGTGCGCGCGAGCATTTGCACCAGACTGCCGACACCCTGAAGGAGGGTTACCAGACGGTTAAAGGCAAAGCGGCGCACTTGGGCGATAACCTGGGCGCTGCCAGCGAAAACATCAGCCATGCCGTGCACGATGCCAGCGATCGCCTGGTGCGCGGAACGCAACAGATGAGCAACCAGGTCAGCCAGTTGCTCAAGGAACAGCCGCTGATGATGGCCGCCGCAGGCATCGCCTTGGGGGCGATGTTGGGGGCAGCATTACCCTCGACAGCGACCGAGCAGCGCTACATGGGCAAGATCGCCGCAGGGTTGGCCGACAAGGTCAAGCAGCAGGCTCGGGAGGGATTCGAAGCGGTGCGCGATACGGTGACTAAAACCACCGAGCACACGGATGTGGAGAAGCCCGTAGGGGATCGCCCCGTGCCCGGCAGCCAATCAGCCGATCTGTCTCGTGGGTTAGGTACGTCGTAAGGCATCAAGCGAAAGGCGGGAGGTCGAATCTTGACCTCCCTTTTTTTGCTTGGGATTTGCTGCAACAGCAGTTGAGAACGCGCAGCCGGGAAAAGTTTTAAGCGATTGAACATAGACGGACGACTGGCCGGACGGTTTGTGCCCCATGAGATCTGCAACGTGGACGCAAGCGGCCTGAAGTCGAGCGCTTCAATCGAGTCTGGCTGTTTGTCCTGGTCATTACCGTGCATACGCATTGGGCTGAACCAGAACACCTGCAACCTGGTCGGCGCCTCTTGTCGGTCCCCATGAACCTGCCTCGAACCGTGTTGATCCATTCAGAAATGACTCGGGAATTCCACTGCCATGAACGCCTTCACAAACCGACTGACGCCGGCACAGGAACGAAGATTGTGTGCATTGGACGCCTGGTACCAAGCACTCGATGACATTGCACTGCGCAAGGAATCTCCGGATGCCTATCACGAAGAACTGCTCAGACAATCAGATGAAATGGATCGCCTGCGCATTGTCAGTTGGCAAGAGTGGCGTGATCTGCGAATAAAGGCCGATCTGGCTTTTCTGCGCGCAGTAGCGGGAGAGGATTATCACCGAGTGGGCCAAGTGAGCGATGGTGACGTGGCGGTTGATGATCAGGGGTGATTGCAGGCGGCAGTGTGAAAGGCGAGGGCACATCAATGAACAGACGGTTGAAGTTCGGAATTGAAGAGGAATACTTCATCACTGACTTGCACACCCGGCGAATGTCCGATGAGCCTCCCGGCGCTTCGATCGAAGCGTGCCAGGAGGCGATGGGCAATTGCTTTGCTTATGAAATGTTCCAAGGCCAGATCGAAGTAGCGTCCCCTATCTTCACCTGCATGCCGGAAGCCGAGAACTACCTTGTCTCTGCTCGCACACGTTTGCAGCGTACGCTCGAGACTTACGGCCTTGGACTGCTCTGTGCGGGTAGCCATCCTTTGGCTGACTGGCGCACGCAGCAGGCCACCGGGCAGGATCATTTTCTCCAGCTGTTTGACGACTACCAACGGGTCGCCCGGCGCAGTGTGCTGTCGGGGCTGCACGTACATGTCGAGGTGCCGGGTCACCTTGATCGTATCCAGGTGATGAACGAAGTCTTGCCGTGGACGCCGCTGTTGTTGGCACTGAGCAGTTCCTCGCCCTTTTGGGACGGTGCCGACAGCGGCTTCATGAGCTATCGGCAAACGGCCTGTGACGAGTGGCCGAGGATGGGCATCCCGGAGTACTTCGAAGATGAGGCTGCCCAAGACGCCTACATCGCACTGCTGATGCGTACCGGCGCCATCAGACAGGCCAGCGAATGCTGGTGGGGAGTGCGTCCTGCTTCGCGGTATCCGACCCTGGAGTTACGTATGACGGATGCCTGCCCGCGCCTTGAAGACACCTTGTGTATCGCCTCGTTTTTTCGACTGCTGGTGGCCTATGCGATTGATCAACCTCGGCCTGGGTCGGGCTATTCGCAAGAGTCCCGTTGGATCCTCAAGGAAAATCGGTGGCGCGCGAAACGGTCAGGCACGCATGGGGCATTCATCGTCGAAGGGTACGACCGACCCTTCTCGGCCGAGCAGTGGCTTGTCCTGGCGCAGCAGATCCTGGGTGAAACAGCGCGGTCAATGCACGTGGAAAACGTCTTTTCCCAGGCCCGCCGGATCCTGCGCAATGGCACCAGTGCCGACCGACAGCGCAGCGTTTACCAACGAGCCCTGCGCAGCACAGGGGATACCCATGCCGCACTCGCTGACGTGGTGGATCAACTGCTGATGGAAACATCGCAAGAGCCCTGCGCAAGTGATGACCTGCAACCAGCGCTGTGCGAGTCGTGAGCCGACATTAACGACACCAGGCGTTACCGGGAGGCGCCATGCCTATTGCCGACGACACTGTTGAATATCTGCGCAAGTACGCATTGCTGCTGACCACGGCGGAGTCGTGCACCGCCGGCAAAATCATCACCCTGCTTTCCGAGGTCGAAGGCAGTGGAGAGCTGATCGAGAGCGGCTATGTGGTCTACTCACCCCAAGCGAAGCAGCGACTGTTGAGGGTCAATCCCGACACGATCGCAACGTTCAATCTGACCAGCTGTGAAGTGGCGCGGGAAATGGCTCTGGGAGCCCTGCACGACAGCACCGCCAATGTGGCTGTGGCGACGACAGGCATCCTTGGCCCTGATGACGTCGACGGGATTCCCGCTGGCACCATTTGTTTTGCCTGGGCTTATCAGACCGAACGGGGGCTGAGCATCTTCAGCCGGCAGCATCGGTTCATCGGTTCGCGTTGTGAGGTGCAGCGGTTGGCGGCAGACCACTCATTGAAGCTGCTGCCGCATTTTCATCAACGTGCGTTGGCCGGCGAGTGTGGGTAGAGACAGCCATGGGCGACAAAGCCGATTACCGGAGTTGCGATTGAGTGCTGTGTGCAACACAACTTCCTGATGGCGCTTGAAGCGCTTTGGCTGTGGCGCCGGCAAAAGATCTTCCTGGACGTCTACCGCTATTGGCTGAAAGTGTTTGCCCTCACCGTGGCGGTGGGCACGGCGTCGGGGCTGATTCCGGAGTACCAGTTCGGGCTCAACTGATCGCGGCTGTCGACCCAGGCGGGAGACACCCTCGGCCCGTTGATTTTCTGCGAAGTGCTGGCGGCCTTTTTTCTGGAGGCGTGTTTTCTTGGCATCATGTTGTTCGGCATGAAGAAGGTCGGCCCGCGCCTGCATTTTTTTGCCACTTGCGCCGTCGCCATCGGATCGCTCTTCAGTGCCTTCTGGATCCTGTCGGCCAACTCCTGGATGCATACACCCGCCGGTTACGCCATTGGCGCAGATGGACGCTTCATTGCACGGGATTGCTGGGCAATCATCTTCAATCCTTCCTTCCCTTATCGGCTTGCGCACATGACCTTGGCCGCGTTTCCTGGTCTCGCGACACTACTGGCCGGCGTCAGTGCCTGGCAGCTGTTGCGTGCGGATTCGCTGTACCTGCGGCATGACCTGAGTAGCACCATCGCCGCCCTCGACGAATTCCCGCCCCAGGACATCCCCCCTGTGCACGGTGTTCTTTGCTTTTCGCGTCATGGTCGGCCTGGGCCTGTTGATGTTGGGGCAGGGCGTGGCCAGCCTGGTCCTGCGTGGCGACATCGCCTGTATGCCACGCGCTGGATGTACAGGTGGAGTGTCGGGATGACCTCGGCTGGATTCCTCGCGATGTTGAGTGGGTGGACAGCGACAGAGGTTGGCCGCCAGCCGTTCACCGTTTATGGATTGCTGCGCACGGCGGACAGCCTGTCAGCGGTTACCCGGGGCAGGTGGTAGGCGCGACATGGACAATCCTGGCGTTCTACCTGGTGATCTTCGGCGTGGGCCTGTGGGTGCTGCTGGCAGTGTTGGCGTGCCTTGGAGAGCGACAAACAACGTATGGGAGATTAGCTTGGCGGTTGGCGCATGGGGGTGAGCAGGTCAACAATCGATTTGCCTGTCGCCTGCCCCCGATTTTCTGGCTGCCCAATGTGTCAGCGCAGTAAGAGTCCCGCGGCCCTGGCTCGCAAAGCCATTACCAGATTGGCTGGCATTTTTTTGATTTCTTCAGGCCAGAGCGCCAGATGCCCCCGAAATTCTCTCGACTCATCGTCGAATTTTGAAATATCAGCAAGCACGAAGCTGTATCGACTGAGGTAAGCCGCAGACAAATCATCGGCCAACGCCCGCGCAGGCTCGCCGGCTAACGCCAGGCACCATTGGGCAATTTCAACGATTCGTTCACTGGGCGTACGCGGCGCCACACCGTGCAGGAAGTTCAGGATGTATTGGTTGTAGAGCAGCGCGCCTTGCTCGGGCTCTTCCGTAGGGTTTCCGGGGCAATGTCGTCGTTCCCAGGGAAGCATGTAGACCATTTTGTCCAGCGCAGTCTGAAGAACATAATCCGACGGCTTAACCAATCGATGCATAATCTTCTCCGGATAAAAAAACGGTTTAGCTATGGTAGCTCATCCATGGAAGCCAATAGCCTGTATGAAGAAATTTGGGGGAAATATCCGTTGTTGCGGTAATGGCCACTTAGAGTTTGGGCCTTACGGCGACTTACTTTTCCAAACGTGGGAACGCCGGGCCAGCGAAAAACTGGGCAACAGGCTCTTGGTTTGACGGGGTACCCAAATCCAGAGCTAAAGCGAGGCGGCCTTAAAGCCGACCTGACTTTTTCGGGTGCACCTGGATGATCGTTCCCACGCTCTGCGTGGGAATGCCGCCAGGGACGCTCCGCGTTCCGCTGACGACGCGTTAATTGAGTCGTGCACGACGGTGATACGGGGTGTCACAGGAAGCCCTGTGTGGAATTGGTTGCCTGCGTACATATCCATTGCTGCGGTAACGGCGGCTTATGGTTTCGCTTTTACAGCGACTCCCTTTTT